>DATLZR010000016.1 GCA_035573895.1 Blastocatellia bacterium
TGAAGGAGCAGAGCCAGAATGATTCCGGCATACCACAAACTCATCGGCACCAGATGGAGCGTGAACCCGAGGACCTTGAACAGCACCAGAAACCAGTATGGCGCGGGATAGCCCAACGGGCTGGACGGTCCAAGCAATTCCGTCGGATTCATAAGCGATTCCTCCTCGAAATCTCTGCCCACGGATCAGAAATCGGTCGGCGCTTTTCATCCGCGGGCGCTTGATCGGCCGATGGCCGATCGTGCTCACTTGCCGTAATACATTCCGCCTGGATGGGGCGGCGCAATGCTGATCAGATACTTCGTCAGCAACTCGACTTCTTCCGGTGTGCCCGCCCAGGGCGGCATGAAGAAGTGGGCTTTCTCCGGATACCGGACGACG
Organism: Blastocatellia bacterium; assembly: GCA_035573895.1. Classification (NCBI taxonomy): domain Bacteria; kingdom Pseudomonadati; phylum Acidobacteriota; class Blastocatellia; species Blastocatellia bacterium. Next base: position 382 of record DATLZR010000016.1, read on the forward strand.
GTGCGAATCATCTCCGGCGTCCACCCGCGAATCAACTGAGCGACCGGCGAGAACCCCTTCGCACTGGCGTGACAGTCGTTGCAGTGGTGCTGAAAGAGGACTTCTCCCAGCTTGATCTGATCGGCCTCGGGGAGCGTCAGGAGACGCGCTTCGTCAATCGCGCCGCCGTTCATCGCCTGCGGATAGCGATGTGCGACGAACGCTTTGGTCCAGGTGCCTCCTTCGAGATATCCCGTTTGCCGCAGGCGAGGGATCTCGTCGGCCAGGATTTGATTGCCCAGGACGACGTTGTAGATGATGTAGGGCTTACGCACGGCCTCGCGGATGTACTCGCCGGTAGTGACCGCTGCCAGCCCGAACGTGAAAAAGAAAATGGCGAAGCCCGGCGAGAGCCAGCGCGGATTCCGATAGGGCCCCAGGTAAAACATGGCAAAGACGGCCACCGTCAGGACGAAAATCAGCACCATGAGAACATTGAGCACGCTGGCGGCGACCAGCGCCGCTTTGGCCGATTCGGGCAGGAAGATGTACCAGCCGATCCCGCCAATCACGATGAGGACAGCGCCCCACAACGCCGGTCGCGCCGAACGCTGTTCGATCAGGTGGCTGAGCTGGGGATCTTTGACTTTGAAAGCAGCATGCAGATAGACGTAAAGCGATGCCAGAAGGAACGAACCACCCGTGCGGGCCAGCACCTGCGGGATGAACTGCGGATTGAGAAAGCCCACCCAGAAACTGCGATTCTGCGGCCAGTCCCCCGAGTTCAGCATGAAGGCCGTGATGCCGGTGATGAGAACCAGGCTGATCCAGGCCGATCCCGCATAAATCCAGCCGATCCGCTGGTGCGTCCGGGCATCGAGGCGTCCCCACCAGTAGAAGAAGATGAATGCCGAGACGATCTCCAGAATGAACGTGACATACTCGATGGCCCAGCCGAAGACGAAGGTGTGAATCAGCGTCTCGGTCGCCAGCGGTGACGCCAATCCGATCGTCCACCAGATCCCTACGCCGGTGATGGCTCCGTAGACGACCGTGATGAGAATGAAGAACCAGGCGTGTTGCTTCAGATAGGCCAGATAGTCGTGATTGTTCGTGCGATAGGCATAGCTCGTCTCCACGGCCAGGAAAAGCCCGCCGCCCACGGCATAGTGGGAGACGAGCACATGTAAGACCGATATGATGGCAATGAGCATGGGCGAAGTGAGAAACGGAACATACCACCAGGGGTAGTGCATGACGTGTTACCTCCCTTGAAAAAAATACTCCGGGAGCCCAAGCTTCTGCTTGAGCCTGCGGGGAGCGGGCGCTCCCATGCTTTCATCGTTCGCCGCATGTGGTACGGCGCAGGCTTTCGAGCCCGCGTCCTTTGCAGACTGGAAAGTTGCGCTACCGGTGCGCGAGCTTTCCGGCCTGCGTCGCTACTTCCGCAGACTCGAAAGTCTGCGCTGCTTCCGCAGACTGGAAAGCTACTTCACCTGGACTTTGATCTGTCGAGGCCGAGCTTCCTCGACCTTCGGCAGGCGGATCTCCAGGATGCCATTCTTAAAGTTGGCTTCGGCTTTGTCGGTCTTGACCTTCGCCGGCAGAGCGATCGTGCGCGAGAAGCTGCCATAGGTTCGCTCACAGCAATAGTAATCGGCATCCTTGACGTCCTCCTCGCGTTTCACTTCACCGGAGAGCGTGAGCGTGTCCTCGGTCAGCTCCAGGTTGATGTCCTCTTTATTGAGGCCTGGAAGTTCCGCCTTGATGACGATTTCATCTTTTTTGTCGTACATATCAATGGCCGGAGTGAAAACGCCGACGCGAGCAATTTCTCGGGCGGGACGCAACGCGGGCCACTCCCGACCGAAGAAATCCTCGAACAGGCGATCCATCTCCCGCCGGAATCGTTCGAGTTCCTCAAATGGTCTCCATCGGACAAGCGCCATAGGGTCGTCTCCTCCTTTCTTCCGGTTTTTGAGGAATCCGACCGTCGGCGTCGGATTCCACCCGGTATGATCCAGATCGGGAGAAAAGGATTCAGTCGGACCGAAGGGCCTGCCGCGAAGGACATGGCCCCCGGTCAGACGCTCGGTTGTTCGATCCGCCGGTCAGAGAGAGCACGGACCCACCTTCGGCAAACGCCTGCCCCTCTGCCCTGGCAGCAGCGCATGGATCACGGAGAGGTTCTCCGTTGAAGCTGTTCATCTCTTGCGTGGTTGATGGGTTCGGCGCAATTCATCGGCCATCGCCTTGATTTCGCTCAGGTCTCGCTTCATTTCGCTCCAGCCATACCAGAGCGCGTAGTCCGGGTTGGCGTGAAATGTTCCCTGAAACGCCCGCATCCGGTGTTCCAGATGCATGACGAACAGCTTCTGCTCGATCGGGGTCGGCGCATCGTGGAAGGTGAGCAGATCGGGAAAGGCATAGGCATAGGAAGCGGGCTTTTTCAGGATGCCGTCTTTATACAGTCCGGCCACCGTGCGAATGGCTTCGGCCAGCAGCCGATCGGCCTCTTTGATCATCTGATCGCCCTTTTCTAACTCCGCTTTGGCGAAGTTGAGCGAGTGGCATTGGTTGCAGGTCTTCACCATCTTGTCGCGTTCTTTTTGCCAGTCGTCGTGCGTCAGCCGGGCCACATCGGCGGCCTTGACCACATCAAGTCGCGGCGTCGGCTTGCCTTCAGGGTCGAGCACGCCGAGCGCCTGAAGAATCGTCGTTTGATCGGCGGCCCACTGCTTATCCTCCGGCAGAGGCAACCGCACGGCCAGAAATCCCCAGGCCGTTCGCACGGCATGGTTGCCTTCTTGCATGTGGCAGGTCTGGCAGGTGGGCGCGGCGACCATTTCCGGAAGCGTCTTGTTTTGCTTGAGCAAATAGCGCACGCCGTGCTTGGACGAGGAGTACATTTCCCATTGCGGATGGTCAAAGCCCATGTGGCAGGTCTGGCAGGCTTGTGGCTGCCGCGCCTCCGTCACCGAGAACGTATGCCGCGTGTGGCAGGCATCACAGGAGGCGACGCCGAAACCGGCTCCCATCGCCTTCAGTTCTTTGATCTCGGCTTCGGTCTTGAGTCCGATCTTGTGGCAGCCGCCACAGCCCTTCATCCCTTCGCGCAGCGCGACCGGCAGCGCATGCGTCGTGGGCATGGCTTTCATCGCCGCCCAGGCAAACGCATGCTTGCCGCTTTTGAATTGCTGCACCTGCGCTTCATGGCAGAGCGCGCAGGTTTCCGGTGTGGGAATCTTCACCTTGGCGACATCCTCAGCGGATGTGTGCTCATCCCCGTGACAGACGGCGCAATCAATATCATTCTGACTGTGCTTGCTCAATTGCCAATCCGAGACGATATTGGGCGTGACTTTCTTATGGCACTCGACGCATTGCACGGGGGCGGCTCCCGTCACTCCGGAAGCGCCTACCCCGGCTATGCCGTCGTCGCGCCCCAACAACGAGAATGCAACGACCACGAAGGCCATTCCAGCAGGGTAGAGTCTCCACCATCGGCACATTGAACACCTCCTTGAAATTGAAGTTTCACCCACGCGGGCGGCGAGAGTCAGCATCAACAGCTCAGGGTCTGCCCGATCTCGCCTTCATTGCTGTTCACCTTTCATTTCTGCGATGGGGAACCGACAGCAGCGCATGCCCTCGCTTCCCCACATCTCTGCCCTGGCCGCTTCGGGATGCATCTTCCGCGTCTACTTCGGCGTCAGCGAAACAGTTCTTCCACCTTTACGGAAAAGCCGGAGGGAGGATGTCAGGGTGTCCTCTTCCCTTAGCGTACAACTCAATCGAAGCGATGTTCCCCGGCGACGATAGACCTCAATGGTTTTCATCTGCCAATCCACAACCCAGTACTCTTTCGCCCCGTGGCGACTGTAAAGCTGGAGCTTGGTTCGTTTATCCTGCCGTTCATTCTCCGGCCCGGGAGACAGCACCTCGACGATCAAACCAGGCGCACCGCGCAACGTCCCGCTCTCAAGGTCAATGATATTCAGCCGATCCTTGCTCACCCAGATGATATCGGGAGCAACCGCATCTTCTTCGCTGAACACGACTCCGGGAGCTAAGACTGCCACTCCCCGTCCGGTTTTTTTTGCTCCAAACGCTTAGGGCCGTGAACAGCTCACCCCAGACGCGTTGATGAAACCAATGAGGTTGCGTGGACACGTAGAGTTCTCCTTCGATGAGCTCATACCGGTTACCATTTTCGGGGAGCGCTTCCAGGTCGGCGATGGTCAGTTTGATTGCTGACGCCATAGCAATCCTCCGGTTCGGCGATGAGTCTAGCACCGGGTGAGTGAGAAAACAAGATGACGAAATGTGCAGGCGAATGATCACGCGAAGGGTTTCCACGAGACGTCGTCGAAGAAGGCTCGCCCAGAGGCGCTAAGGAAGTGGGCGAGGGAAGCGATGGGATCATCCCTTCCTGGGGAAAATCGCCCGACGTGGGGGAAAAGACTCTCGTTGAGGCGAGAGGTACTGAAGCTAACTTCTCTCCCTCTAGCTGATTAACCGGGGATGACCACGTGGCACACGGTTCGCTTCTGCTTCTGAGGGGATGATCAAAGATGGCCGCAATGACATCAGCATCTGAAACCGAACCCGGATGTCGCTGCTTCAGCAAGCGTCGAGCGGCGAAGGCCCACACCGTCGCATCACTCCCTCCTAAGCTCCAGCTCGCCGCAACTCACGGGACGGGATTCGTTCGTACCGTCAGTGTGTGGCATGCTCGTTCACCATCAGCGCCTGGTGGTCACAGCACCGATGGTCTGAAGTGGCGACATCTGTGGCTTTTTTCGCCGGAGGAGAGGATATGACACTGGCTGCGAACAAAGTCGGTGAGTCAACGCTGGCGATTCACGGCGGGCGGCGTCTTCCCGATGTCGCTCACGCCTTGAGCATGCCGCTTTATTTGACCTCATCCTTCACCTTTGACAGCGCTGAGCAAGGGGCTGAGCGATTCGCTCATCCCGAAGAAGGGTACATCTACACCCGGCTGGCCAATCCCACGGTTGAGGCTACGGCTTCGAAGATCGCCGCTCTGGAGGGGGCCGAGAGCGCGCTCTTGACCTCGTCAGGCATGGCAGCCATTTCGACCACGTTATGTGCGCTTCTGGTACCCGGTCAGGAGATCGTTGCCGGGCGCGTGCTCTATGGCAGCACGCTGACTCTCCTCAAGCGTATGGAGCACAAATGCGGAATGAGAATCCGTTATGTTGATGCGACGAACCTGGGTGAGCTGCGTGCTGCCGTGACTCCCCGCACGCGGTTGATTTACATCGAGACGCCGGATAATCCCCTGCTTGGTGTGGTGGACATTGCCGGAGTAGCCGAGATCGCCCACCACGTGGGGGCGCTGGTTGTCGTGGATAACACGTTTGCCACGCCGTTCAATCAACGGCCGCTGGAGTTGGGAGCCGATCTCGTCGTCCACAGCGCCACCAAGTATTTAGGCGGTCACGGAGACCTGATCGCAGGAGCTATTGTCGGACCGGCTCGACTCGTTGGAGCGATACGCGAGGAGCTGAAGGAAAAAGGAGCCATTTGCGAACCCTTCACGGCCTGGTTGCTCCAGCGAGGGCTCAAGACATTCGCCCTGCGCATGGAACGTCATAACGCTAACGGATTGGCTGTCGCCCGCTTTTTGCAGGAGCATCCCAGGATCGAACGGGTCTATTATCCGGGATTGGAGACGAGTCCTCACTACGGGGTAGCCCGGCGGCAGATGCGGGGTTTTGGCGGCGTCCTCTCGTTTGAAGTCAAGGGCGGGTTAGAAGCAGGGATGAAGCTGGTGAACGCCGTCAGGCTCTGCACTCGTGCCGTCAGCCTCGGCGACGCCGAGACCTTGATCGAGCATCCGGCTTCGATGACCCATGCCGCTATGCCACCGGAGGAGCGTCGAGCGGCGGGACTGACCGATGGCCTCGTGCGTTTAGCCGTGGGCCTGGAGGACGCCGAGGATATCATCGCCGATCTGGATCACGCGCTGGCAGCGTGAAAAATCGGCCCCTTCCGAGCAGCCTCTGTGCTCCCGGGAAGGAGTGAAGCGGCGAGCTGACGGGCGAATTGCGCGGGAGACCAAAGATCCTTTCCACGGGGGGCGTCGGCAGGCGCGCGTCGGGCCTCTCATGGTGGTGGTATAATTCGAGTCCGTGTCGCCCAGACTGAACGAAAGAGCGGTCAAACGCTGGCTGCGAGATCAGCAGGCGGCGCAGCAAAAGGAAGATGAGGAGCGGGTGCGCGTGCTGCTCGACTTAACCGAGGACAAGGCGCTCCGGCTCTATCTGGCCATGCCGCTGTCCCGGGAGGAGGTCACATCCGAACCTTCTCCGCTGCTCTGGATCATGCGTCGTGTGCTGGAGCAGTCTCGGCCGGTCAGGGGAAGAAAACGATGAGCGTGCTCAGAGCCGCCGAGGAAATTGCCCTGTTTCTGGAAAAGCGAAACGTCCCCTACGTCATCGTTGGCGGGCTGGCGGTGCAGTACTGGGGGGAGCCGCGCACCACGCGAGATGTAGACGTGACGGTGATGGTGCCGGCCGATCATCTTGAGGATTTCTTAACTGAGACCCTGAAACGATTCCGTCCACGGATCCCCGTTGCCCGTGATTTTGCTCTGCGTCATCGCATGCTGCTCGTTGAAAGTAAAAGAGGAGTGCCGATAGACGTGTCGCTGGGCATACCTGGGTACGAAGAGGAGGTCATGAAGCGGGCGGTTCGCGCCTGCTTTCCCGGCATACGTCCTCTCCGCCTGATCAGTGCCGAGGATCTGATCATCCATAAATGCGTCGCCGGCCGTGCCCGGGATCAAGAAGATGTGGAGCGCATCTTGATTCGCCAGCGTCTGCATCTTGATCTTCGTTATGTTCGGCGATGGCTGAAGGAGTTCCTTCCCCTGGTTGACACTCACAACGTGCGAGACATCTTTGAACATGCGCTCACGCGCGCCCGCACCGCTCTCCGTCGAGCGCAGCGAGAACCGAAGACCGGCCGGGTGGCCCCCCGACATGACCGAGGCGGCAGGGGAACGAAGGGGCCTTCCCGACAGGATGATGCGCCCCGATGAGGCCAGAAACCGGGAGACGAGGCCGATCTCCTCGACGGTTTTCGTCCCGTTTGAACTCAAAAAGAAAATGTCTTAAGATTCGCGTGCTCAGGCAAGGAGGCCGAAGCCTCGGGAGGAAAAATGCCATGACACGATGGATGATCGGTGTTGCCGGTCTGATTCTCGGCCTCACTGCTGGAGGAACGACCGGTGGGTCTCCTCTCGTGAGACAGGCCGATTCCGCTTCCCTGCTGTATCCGGGGGAAGAAAAGCATCTGGCCAACATCAAGCAGCTCACCTTTGGCGGCGAAAACGCCGAAGCCTATTTCTCGGCGGATGGTCGGAAGCTGATCTTCCAGTCAACGCGCCCTCCCTACCAATGCGATCAGATTTTCATCATGAACGTGGATGGCAGCGATGTTCGCCTCGTCAGCACGGGCAAAGGACGCACGACCTGCGGCTATATCTTCCCCAAAGGGGATCGGATCCTCTTTTCGTCCAGTCATCACATCAACCCGGAGTGTCCTCCGCGCCCTGATTTCTCGCGCGGCTATGTTTGGGGATTGTACGAGCATTACGACATCTTCACGGCCCGGCTCGACGGTTCCGACCTCCGGCAACTGACGACCACGCCGGGGTACGATGCTGAGGCGACTATTTCGCCCAACGGGAAGAAGATCGTCTTCACTTCGATGCGGGATGGCGACCCTGACATTTACATCATGGATGCCGATGGGCGGAATGTGAAACGGCTGACGCGCACGCCGGGCTATGATGGCGGACCTTTTTTCTCTCCTGATGGCAAGCGCATCGTCTATCGGGCCAATCACCCGCGCAACCAGAAGGAGCTGGCCGACTATCAAGACCTGCTCAAAAGCGGATTCATTCGGCCCATGCGCCTGGAACTCTACGTCATGGATGCCAACGGCTCCCGC
>DATLZR010000017.1 GCA_035573895.1 Blastocatellia bacterium
TGAAGGAGCAGAGCCAGAATGATTCCGGCATACCACAAACTCATCGGCACCAGATGGAGCGTGAACCCGAGGACCTTGAACAGCACCAGAAACCAGTATGGCGCGGGATAGCCCAACGGGCTGGACGGTCCAAGCAATTCCCTCGGATTCATAGCGACTTCTGCCTGAGATCTCCGCCCACGGATGAAATGTTCCCACAGATCGAAAATCGGTGGGCACTTTCATCTATGGGCGGAAGCCATTTTCCCAGACGATTCATGACAGATGCCTTGTCGGCTGAATTCGCGACACACCTTTTACGATGGCTTTCCGGCCGGGTGTTCCATCATTTTCTTCTGTGCCGGTTGACGACCACCGGGTCAGCACGCCCGAAAGGGTGGCCCGGGCTTTGGAGCCTCGCGCTGTCGCTACTTTCCCCTCGTTTCCGGGCGGCAGCTCTCGTCGGAGAATTACTCCGCCGGAAGCGGCGGCGATGAGTGCTGTTGTTGCTAGCACAAGGGAATCGGCTCGGATACAATTGAGCTATGCCGGGATTCGGTCGAGGGAAAAGACGCCGTGAGGTGGCGTGACGGGCCGTGGTGATTCGCTTCGAGGATATTTTGGAGAAAGTCGAGCGGTACCATCCGGAGGCCGATCTGGAGCTGCTGCGTCGGGCCTATATTTTCTCGGCCCGCGAGCATCGCGGACAGGTGCGGATGTCGGGCGAGCCGTATCTCGTTCATCCCCTGGAGGTCGCTGGATTGCTCGCCGACATGAAGCTCGATGTGGTGACCGTCAGCGCCGGGTTGCTTCACGATACGGTCGAAGATTCCCTGACCACGATTGAGCAAATTGAGCAATACTTCGGGCCTGAAATTGCCCGCATCGTCAACGGAGTCACCAAGATCAGTCAGATCACCGTTGCCTCCCGCGAGGAAGCTCAGGCCGAGAGCCTGCGCAAAATGGTGCTGGCGATGGTGGATGACGTGCGGGTGATTCTGGTGAAACTGGCCGACCGGCTGCACAACATGCGCACGCTGGGCTATCTCCCCCGCGACAAACAGGTGCGGATCGCGCGGGAAACGCTCGAAGTCTACGCTCCCATCGCCCATCGGCTGGGCATGGGTCGTATTCGTGGCGAGCTGGAGGACCTGGCCTTTCAATACCTCTTGCCCGAGGATTATCACCGCCTCAAGGAGGCCGTGGATAAAAAGCGTCCCGCGCTCGAAGCGACGCTGGAAGTCATGAAGAAGGAGATTCGGGCCCGACTCGACGCCGAGCGAATTCCCGTCATCGCCGTCGAGGGACGGGTCAAGCGCCTCTACAGCATTTTCCAGAAGATGCGGCGGAAGAAAGTCACACTCGATGAGATTTACGATCTGGTCGCGGTGCGCATCATCACCACCAGCGTGCGTGATTGTTATGCCGCCCTGGGCGTGATCCATCAGGCGTGGCCGCCGATTCCGGGACGATTCCGCGATTGGATTGCTACGCCCCGCGAGAACATGTACCAGTCGCTCCACACATCGGTCCTGGGACAGGACGGGGTGCCGCTGGAGATTCAGATTCGCACCGAGCAGATGCACCGCATCGCTGAGGAGGGCATTGCCGCTCACTGGAAGTATAAGGAGGGCAAGCTCGGCGAGCATGTGGAAGATCGCGCCTTCGCCTGGCTGCGACGCTTGCTCGACGAGCAGCAGGAGACCCGCGATGCCCGTGAATTCCTCGAAAACCTCAAGCTCGATCTCTATCCCACCGAGGTCTTCGCCTTCACTCCCAAGGGCAAGGTCATCGAGCTGCCGCGCGGGGCGACGCCGGTGGATTTCGCCTATGCCATTCACACCGAGGTCGGACACACCTGTACCGGAGCCAAAGTCAACGGGCGCATCGTTCCCCTTCGGTATCAGATTCGCAACGGCGATGTGGTGGAGATCATTACCACCGCCGGGCATCATCCGAGCCGCGACTGGTTGAGTTTCGTCAAAACTAATCGCGCCCGCACGAAAATTCGCAAGTGGCTCAGCGAAGCGGAACGTCGAGAAGCCATCGAACTCGGCAAGCGCCTCCTGGAAAGGGAAGCGGAGAAATTCCACCTGAGTCTGAAGAAGCTCACCAGCAACGGCGAACTGGAGAAGATCGCCCCCGACTACGGCTACCAGAAACTGGACGACCTTTATGCGGCGGTCGGCTACGGGAAAGTTTCTCCGCGTGGCGTCATCATTCGATTCGTGCCGCCGGAGGTCATCGCCGAAGTCGAGGAGAAACCGCCGACCAAGATCGCCGAGGTGACCGAGCGCGTCAAAAAGGCCCTCGGTCTGCGCGACGCCGCGATTCGCGTCAAGGGGATGGATGATCTGATGGTCTATCGCGCGCGCTGTTGCAATCCCATTCGGGGAGAGGAAATCATCGGCTATATCACCCGGGGCAAAGGCGTCGCCGTCCATGCCCGGCGATGCACAAATGTGCCCGGCCTCATGGTCAATCGCGAGCGCATCATTCCGGTGGAGTGGATGAAAGGCGGCGATCAAGAGCCCTACGCCGTCCCGTTGCATGTGACCGTCGAGGATCGGCCCGGCGTCCTCGCCGAAATCACCTCGGCTATTGCGTCCATCAAAACCAATATCCGAGATGCTCGCGCGCGCACGACCCCCGACGGACGCGGCGAGATCCGCATCACCGTGGAGATTTTCGATCTCAAGCACCTGCAGCGAATCATCGCTGCCATCAAAGCCGTGGAGGGAGTCATTGATGTCGAACGAGCGGAGCGGTGAAACACTCACGCGACACACGATTCAAACTCCTGATGCGCCCCAGGCCATCGGCCCTTACGTTCAGGCCGTGCGCGTGGGCGAGCTGGTCTTCGTCTCCGGTCAAATCCCGATTGATCCCGCGACGGGAGAGATCGTTCAGGGAACGATTGAGGAGCAAACCCATCGGGTGATGCGCAACCTCGCCGCCATTCTTCAGGCTGCCGGTTCGTCGCTGGAGAAGGTGGTGAAGACGACGGTCTTTCTCGCGGATTTGAACGATTTCGCCCGGATGAACGAGGTCTATGCCCAGTACTTTCCCGGGCAGAAGCCCGCGCGGTCAACGGTTCAGGTGGCCCGGTTGCCGCGCGATGTCAAAATCGAGGTGGATGCGGTGGCCGTGGGATAGATCCCATCCGGCCAGGGAAGTCGCAGCGGAGCGTTACAGGGTGGGACTCAATGCGAGAGAAGGGCGACCGGCCTTGATCACTTTGCCGGCTTTCAGACAGCGCGTGCAAACGCGAATCCGCTGCACGCTGCCTTTGACCACGGCCCGCACGCGCTGCAGATTCGGTTCAAATTTATGCTTGGTGCGATTTCCCGCATGGCTGATGCGGTGGCCAAATTGCGGTCCTTTGCCGCAGACAGCGCATCTCTGTGCCATCGTACTCTTTGCCTCCCACGAGATGATGCGAAAAGGCAAAGTTTATAACAGAGCCAACCGATCAAGTCAAATCCGGTCATCGGTTGTGCATCAGCCAAGACCCGCGACGGAGAGTACCGTGAGCGCGCAGGGAGCTGACGGGCGAGTCGTGGGCATCCGTGGCGATTTTTTGTGGAGAGGAGCGAGTTTCCGTTCATCACGAGAGATGGCGCGGGGCATGCCCGCGCGACATCACGAGGAGGAACTGTGAGACGAATAGCGAGCTATCTCTTCATCGTGACGCTTGTGAGCGCCAGCGCCTGCAAGACCAACCGAAGTCAAGCCACCGCCGAGGACGTCGCCGCGCGCGTCAACGGCGTCGTGATCACGCAATCGGAGGTGGATCGGCTGGTCGAGCAGCAGCTCCGGGCGGCCGCACAACAAGGACAGATCTCACCGACGGCTGCCGAGCTGGCCTTGACCCGACTTCAGATTCTCGAAGGGCTGATCACTCAGCAGGCCCTCTATCAAAAGGCGGAGCGCATGGGCCTGCTGCCCACCGACGACGAAATCCTTCAAGGGATTCAGCAGTTCAAGCGCGAGCGCGGCTTGACCGAGGAAGGCTTCCAGCGCGCGCTCCGCGACCTCGGTCAGACCGAGGAGCAATTCAAACAGGATATGCGGCGGCAGCTCGCCATCAAAAAGCTTTTTGATCGCGAGGTCACGCCCCGCATCACCGTGAGCGATCGTGAGATCGAGGAGTTCTATACCGCCAACAAAGCTCAGTTCGTCGAGCGCCGGGGATTCGTCCTGGCGCGCATCATCGTGAGCCCGGAGAAGGAGAATCTGTCCGATGACGCCATCGGCGCGGAAGCCGCCGAGCGGAAAATCCGGGAGATTTACGATCAGCTTCGCAAAGGGGCCGACTTCGCTACCGTGGCTGCTCGGCGATCAGAAGACCCTGTGACGGGCGCGCGCGGCGGCAACTGGGGATTTTTCGCCGAGAATGCTCAAGAGCTGCCCCCGCCGCTCCGGGCCCGTCTGGCGACCATGGCCGAAGGGGACATCACCGAGCCGATGAAGATCGGATCGGTCTGGATCATCGTCAAGCTGACGCGCCGCATTCAACGAGACCGCGATCTGACGCTCGATGAAGTGCGGGCGCAAATCGCCGAGGAGTTGCGCAGCCAGCGAGAGGAGGTCCTGCAGAGCGTCGTCACCCGGTTGGCGCTCGGAGAATCGCGGATCGAGAACATCCTGGCTCAACGCATGCTGGACAATCCGGCCAATTTCGGCGGTCTTCGTCCGATCACGCTCCCGGCCACTCCGTCTTCTCCTGCGCCCGGTCCCAGTCAACCCAAGCAGTAGGGAGAAATCGCTCCACTTGCGGTCATCAGGCGACTTCGGCGGCACGATCGCATGCGGAGCTGTGGACGGCCTGTCCTTGCGTCCGACGAACTCGCCGACCGGGGAATCCACCGAGCGTGCAGGCTATAGCGGTTTTCAATTTCCCGTACTCCGGGAGCGCTCACATCCAGCGGGCAGAGGCACGGCAGGAAGATGCGCTCCCGGTAAACTCATTTGCAAACTGCTCGAGGCCGTTCCGGGACCGTCTGGCCTCCATCGCGCAGGCTGGCGGTAAAATGTGAAGGGAGGGCGCGAGCAACAGCGAATCCATAGACGGCTCGCGCTCCGGCCTCCTTCAGCACCCGCGCACATTCGTTGAGCGTCGCGCCCGTTGTACAGATATCGTCCACCAGCAGGACGACTTTATCTTCGATCTCTCCGCGGCTGATCACGACGAAGGCCCGCGAGAGGCTTTCCGCTCGCTGGGTCACATCCATTCCCGCTCGATGGGGAACGGTGTTTTTGATGCGCTGGAGGAGATCGGTCGCGAGCGGGAGGGCGAGAGCGCGGGCGACGATTCGGGCGATCACTTCGGCCTGATTGTATCCGCGTTCCCGCTGCCGCTGGGGATGAAGCGGTACGGGGACGACGACATCGGCGCGATAAAAGACGGGTTCTCCTCGCACACCCTCTTCGATCTTTTCCCGCAGGCGCCGACAGACATGGCGCTGTGTCTTCAGGCGAAGCACATTCGTCCGCAACGCTCCTTCATACGGCCCGACGAAACGGAGAAGGTCCAGGGTCATCCCTTCGCACTGGCGGCAGCGCTCCGTTCCGGTAGTCGGCGGGTTGATGATCAGCGGGGCGTGGCAACGACCGCAGCGACCGTAACCGATGACATCGGGACTCCCCCGCCAGCAGGCGGAGCAGGTGACGCCCTCGCTCAGCCCGTCCACCAGGCGGCCGCAGAGAGCACATGCCCGGGGAAAAACTAAACTCACCAGCGCATCTGCCAGCAGACGCAGCATCCCATAATTCACAAAAGCGGCAGGCGGCACCCCCCGCTCTTCCCACGGCCATACCGATGCGCCTCATTGAAGGGACCTAGGATGAGCCTCACCTGATATCGTGAGGCCCTTGTGTGGCGGAGGATGCCTCCCGAAAATGGCCGAACCAGGACGCGCCGAATGTGAAAGCAGCGTTACTCTTTCACGGGAACCATCGCTTGTACGCCGGCGGGCAGCGTTCCGATGATGAGCGTTTGAACCTTGGTGTTCTTGATGGCGTCGTTTCGAGAAAGCTCGATCTCTCGCATGATCTCCAGTTGGCGCAGACGAATGAGTTCGGGGTTCTGAGCGGCGGTGCGGGCTTCCAGAGCGCGCGTCTCCTGCTCGATTTTGGCTGCCTGGAGTCGGAACTCGGCGGCTTCTTTGGCCTTGGCGGCTGCGGCGACTTCCGCCGCTTGAATCTCGACATTGTCGGGCAAATCCACGTTCGAGATTTGCACCGACTCCAGCAGGACATTATGCGCGGCGAACTGAGGATCAAGACTGGCCTTCAGCTCCTGAGTCACCCGACCCACCTGGGCGACGACATCGTAAATCTTGATGTCGGAGAAAACGTCCCGCGAGGCCGTCTGAATGATGGGCGTGAGCCGCGCCAGGTATTCCCTCCCCAGGCGAGAATCGAGCTCAACAAGTCTCTTCGGATCGGGAGCGTAGGCGACCGTGACATCGGCGGTGAAACGAACATTATCCACCGAGGTGACGGAGACATTTTCGGTGTGCGTGCGAATGCGCGTCTCGTAGATTTGCAGGCTGGTCGAGATCGGATTGTAAAAGTGAAGGCCCGGTTCGAGCACCTGTTCGGCCTTTCCCCAGCGGCGCAAGACCGCATGAGTGCCCGACTCCACCGTCGTCACCGACTTGGCGCCGAGGATGATCACGATGAGGAGAAGAAAGGCCGCTCCCAGGAATTTCAGCCAGAAGGTCGCTGGCGTGAAATTTCTCCTCCGCCCTCTTTCCAGGAAGGGATCTCGCTCCAGGTCATCCGGTTGGTTTCTCATAAAGTCTCCTCCTGTTGAGAATCGTTTGAGTCATGGAGATGCCGACCGAAGAAGGCCAGGTACAGGCGGTGAGCTTCCATCCGATCCGCTTCGCTGACATAGACGATAACGGGTTGCAGTCCGGTTGTGAGGAGAGGATCGTAGCTTCCGCTGGCCACCGCCTCGATTCCTTCACGCCGCAGCAATTCGACGATCATCTCGGCTTCGGCCGCCATGGCGCACTGAGTGAGGGGAACCCACTTTGGTTCAGACGACATCAGCGAGTGATCCCAACCACACGCCCCGACAGACGGCCTCGGCAGTTCCCGTGACGGTGATGACATCATCCTCGCGCCAGGTTACCTCCAGATCGCCGACGGCCGTTCGCACGCGAACTTGCCGATCCGTCAGGTCGTTGAGGACGGCGGCGACCAGAGCGGCCGAGGCCCCCGTTCCGGAAGAGAGCGTTTCGCCGGCACCGCGTTCCCACATCCGCAGGGCGATGAGCCGGCGATCCAGCACGCGAACGAATTCCACGTTCGTCCGGGCGGGAAACAACGGATGATGTTCAATGACTGGACCGAGCTGCCGGATGTCCAGCGCCTCCAGATCATCGCAGAGGACGACACAATGAGGGTTTCCCATCGAGCAAGCCGTCACCAGAAACACGCCATCGCCCACATCGAGAGGATAATTGACGACCTTCGACTGTGGTGGCTCCAGTGCCATCGGAATCTCCGTGCTGGCCAGACGCGGTCGCCCCATCTCGGCGAGAAAGCGAAAGCGAGGTCCGTCGCGCTCCAGCAGATGAAGCGTCTTCACCCCGGCCCGGGTAGCGACCCGCAGCCGCTCGGCCGCCCACTCTCCGATGAAATAGAGATAGGCGGCCAGGCAACGCACGCCGTTGCCGGAGATCTCCGCTTCGCTTCCATCGGAGTTGAAGAGCCGCATTTCAACATCGGCCTCCGAGGAATCCGCCTGGCCCCAAACGATCAACCCATCGGCACCGATGCCCAGATGGCGATGGCACAGTCGTTGGGCGAGACGCTCGAGCGACTCCGCCCCATTCAGGCCACGCCCGTCGAGGATCAGGAAGTCATTGCCCACTGCATGAAATTTGTAAAATTCCACGGGCATCCGATTTCACCTCGAAAAATTCGGCACCGGCTCTCCCGCCGGTGCGCAGTTGCGGACTCGAAAATTCGACGCTTCTTTCTTTCGAGCAAAGTCGCGTGCGACACCTGCTTCGGGCGTCCGGTTTGTACCGCGCCCTCGCCTTGCTTCACCCCGGAGGCCAGCCCAGCACGCGCCCGCCCAGGACGTGAACGTGAAGGTGAAAGATGCTCTGTCCGGCATTAGGTCCGGTGTTGATGACAACGCGATAGCCTTCGTCAGCAATCCCCACTGCATTGGCCACCTTCGACGCAATGCGCAAAAGATGCCCCAGCAGGGCTTCGTCTCGTGGAGCGGCATCGTTAAGAGATTCGATGTGATCGCGGGGAACGACGAGGATATGCCAGGGCGCTTTCGGGTGAATATCCTTGAAAGCGACAACCTGCTCGTCCTGGTAGACGATTTCCGCTTGCCGGTCACCACTGATGATCTGACAGAATGTGCAATCAAACTCGTACATATCTGACCTCCGCCGCATCATTCACACAACCCCATCGTGAACGAGCGTGAAATCGCATGACTCCTTCTGTTGCCCCCTTCCTTCCTATTCTCACATTTTTTTCCTCGCGCGCCCCTATTTTCTCATAAACGGGGCGAAGAGGGTAGAGTGTTCCGAAAACGCAGAGGTTCGTAGCGGGCGTCGGTGATTCAAAAGGACTCGAATTTTCGTCGTGGAAAGCGGTTCGTCCGAGCGAGCGGGAGAGTGCCCTATAGAATCCGCCGGGGAAGCAGGGGGCTGAGATGCATTGTGAGATCGTAGACGGAGCTTCCGGAGGACGCCGCGACGTCTTCCGGTCGTGAGCCTTCCTGCCAGTCAAACAGCACGGCCACATCGCCGATCTTGACGCGCGGTTCCGGGCCGATCTCAACGATCGTATGGCTGGCGCTGATGGCGACGATCGGATAAAGGTCCGTCCCGATGCGAACATGTGCGCCTTTGACTACCGTTCGGGGAAGTCCGTCGGCGTGACCGACGGGGAGCGTCGCCACCCAGACATTTTCTCGCGCCTTATAGACCCGGTTATAGCCGGCGCTCTCCCCCTTCTGTAGCTGCTTGACGTAGATGACGCGGGCTTTCAAGCTCAGGGCCGGACGCAACTCCATCACCTTCATCGCGCGAAATTCAGCCTCCGGATAAATCCCGTAGATGGCCATGCCGGGTCGCACCATATCGAGAAAGGCCTCCGGGTGCTGAAAGAGAGCATAGCTGGACGCCGCATGTTTCTTGCCTAAAGCGATTCCCTCTCGCTCCATCTGACGGCACAGGGAGCGGAACCGATCGAGCTGCACGAGATCGAAATCCGGATCCTCGGTGAAGGTCATCATCACGCCTTCGATGCGCACGGATGTGCGCCGCAGCGCCAGCTCTCGAATGAGCGAAGGAGCATCCCGATAGGGAACGCCCACGCGACCAATACCGGTGTCAACGCAGACATGGATCGGAATCGGTTTGCGCAGCTTACCCGACACCCGATCCAGAACCGACCCCATTGGAGTGTAGACCATCGGCATGATGTTTCGAGCGGCGACTTCTTCCAGCTCCTTCTCCTCGAACGGTCCCATGAGCAGCACCGGTTTGCGGATACCGGCGTCGCGAAGAGCAATGGCTTCTTGCAGTTTAACGACAGCGAATCCAGCGATGCCCTCGAGTGGTTCCAAAAGGCGCGCGGCGGTGACGATCCCCAGGCCATAGCCGTTGTTTTTAATGACGGCGAGAATGGGCCGGGAATGGATGCGTTGCTGAATTTCCCGGACGTTATGACGAAGATGGGCGGCATGAATTTCGACCCAGGGATCAAAGGAGGAATTCCTCTGGACGGCAGGTCCTCCCACGACAGACTCGAGCGTCAGAGCCGGAAGCGCCAGCCCTGCCTTCAAAAGGGTTCGCCGCGACGATTTCATCACTCCCTGCCCGGATGCTGGTCGGTCACCCTCACTGCGGCTCCATTATGACACATAGGGGCTGACCCGTAAATGTCGTCCCTCGTGAAGGGTGGAAAGGGTAAGAACATTCCTGCGCGGAGTAACCGGGTTTCCTGTCGAGCGCAGTTGGTATGATGGGGGCCCAGGATACGAAGCCGGAAAAAATATGTGGGGATTCGGACCGAGGAAAGCCTTCGGGCCGAATCCCCACGAGACTAGAAGTAGAGCTTCAGAGCAAACTGGAACGTTCGAGGAGCTGCCGCCGAATTGGATTTCCCAAACAGCGAGCTGGCCAGGTTCCCCGTCGTCTGGCCGAAGTTGGTATGATTGGGCAGATTGAACATCTCGGCGCGGAATTGCAATCGGCCTTGCTCGCCCAGGAAAGTGAGCGGGAAGCTCTTGTAGACGGCGAAGTCGAAGTTAGCGAAGCCGGGGCCAAGGAAGACATTCCGACCGAGATTGCCCAGTCCTCGGAAGTTTGTGTCGAAGGCATCGGCACGGAGGATGCCGTCAGCCGGACTCCGATCGGGAATGATCGCTCCTTTCTTGTCGGTCTTGATCATCGGGCGGTCGTTGTTCGTGCCATCGGCATTGAAGTCACCACGAGGATAGGGAGCGCTGCTGAAGACGTTGAACGGCCGGCCCGTCTGGAATGTGAGGATTCCTCCGATCGTCCAGCCGCTCAGGACGTGCTTCACCACTCCACTGGCTCCCTTGAAGAAGGGCAGGTCCCAGATCGTGTTAATCGTCAGCCGCTGAGGCGTGTGGAATCCCGACAGTCCTCGCTCGCGGCGAATGCTGGTGACCGAGACAATGCCGTCGGTGGCGAAGTAATCGGAGTCTTCGTCAATGAACTTGGAGACCGTCCAGGAGGCTTGCAGCGTGAAGCCTTGCTGGAACCGCCGATTGACCTCGACCTGCATGGCATGGTAGATCGAGTTGATGCGATTGCCGGCCAGGCCAATGGCGCCGAAGTTCCCATTCACTCGATCCAGCACGTTATCCAGCAGGTCTCCGTCGAATCGGTTGATATTGAGATTGAGCGGGAGCTTGACGCCCCGGGTGCCGACGTAATTGACCTCGAACGAGAGGTTCCCGGGAACCTCGCGCTGGATGCCGAGGAACCAGCTCTGCGTATAGGAGGTGCGCAGGTTCGGATCGAAGACGGGGTTGAGCGCCGTTCCGCGCGGCGGCGCGGCTCCCCTCAGTCCCGGCGGCACCCACGAAGGAATCGAGTACACAAATGTCTGTCGTGCTCGCGTATCGAACGTCAGCGTCGCTCCGAACGGCGGATTGAACTGGATGTTCTCGTCAATGTTCTGGAAGAGCCGTTCGTAGAAAATGCCGTAGCTGCCCCGGATGGACATCTTGCCTTCGCCTCCCGTCAGCCAGCGACCGAATCGGCTGCTCGCTTTCGGGCTCCAGGCAAAGCCGATGCGAGGAGCGAAATTGTTATCGTCCGAATTGTAGAAGAATTTTGTCGGCGCCGGTTGCAGGGTCTGCAATATGGCGAAGATCGTCGTGCCCTGGGGAATAAGGGCCTGAGCGATCCGTCCGGTCAGCTCCTTCGGGGGTCGGAAGTTCTCATAGCGCAGGCCGAGATTGAGCGTGAAGTTGGATCGGACCTTCCAATCGTCCTGAATGTACCCCATGAACTCGTTGCGGCTGTAGATGCGATAGCCATCACCCCGGTCGCCGGTGGTGAGATCAATCCGCACCTGATAGGTCAATGGCTGATCGGCCAAGAAGGCGGCCTCGTTGGCGAAACTGTAGGCCCCTCGGTAGAGCGCGTTGAACGTCCGCACCCGCTTGATGAATCGGTACTGGAAGCCGGCCTTCACTGCGTGAGACCCTTTGATGATCGAAAGGCCCTCATCGAGCTGGAAGACCACGGGGAAACGATTCTGCGGCATGTTGGTGTCCGCACCGAACCCGTTCACTCCTGTGATGGTGATCG
>DATLZR010000018.1 GCA_035573895.1 Blastocatellia bacterium
CGGGTCGGGTCCCAAACGTTCCGGCTCGTTGACCGCATCGCCGCCGTCGTCAACGGCGATGTGATCAGTGAAAGCGACATCCGGTGGTATCTCGCGCTCGACCCGGAACTGGCTGATCATCCGGGGCCTCCCGACAGGGACGTCCGAGCCCTTCAACAGCTCATAGATCAGCGGCTGCTCGACCAGGAAGCCGAAAAGCTTCCCGCCATCGAAATCTCCGACGCCGACGTGCAAGACTATTTGAGGCAACTGATCGCCCGTTTCCCGTCCGAATCGGTCTTCCGCCGACGGATCGAGGAGGCGGGACTGGATTCCGAAACCCTGCGCGAGATCGCCCGGCACCGGCTGGAAATTCTTCGGTTCATTGACTTCCGCTTCCGATCGTTCGTCTTCGTCAGCGATCAGGAAATCCAATCGGCGTACCAGCAAAAGGTCGTTGCCGTCGCTCGCGCCCGCGGACAGGAGCCTCCCGCTCTTGAGCAGGTTCGGACCTTGCTGGAGAAGATCATCTCCGATGAAAAAGTGACATCGGAATTGATCGCCTGGCTCGACGAAGCCCGGCGCACGGCTGAAATCATCGTTCACGAACCGTATCGTTCGATGCTGACGAAGCGAGAGTAATCCATGTTGGCCAGGGCTTCCGGGAAAAAGCGCATCGTTTCACGCAGGCTTTCCCCCGCGGTCGGCGGTGGTGGGCCCACCAGGACTCGAACCTGGAACCCACAGATTATGAGTCTGTCGCTCTCACCGGTTGAGCTATGGGCCCACCGTGTGCGTAATGAACTATAGCCAACAGGCGGCACGACCGGCAAGGCGTGCGGACCGTGAGGAGAGTCCTTTGTCGCTTTGAATGGTGTTGAGCCACGACTCAACGAGGGCATACGACGTGGCTGTCCTGGAGCCGATATCCACTGCCGAGCGGTTGACGATCGGCGGGCTTTCCGCCTAATTTCTGGCTTATGTACATCCTCGGTTTAACGACGATGGGCGAAGCGGCGGCGGTCCTGCTGCGGGATGGAGAGATCATCGCGGCAGCGGAGGAAGAGCGTTTCTCCCGCATTAAGCACCATGTGGGATTCCCCTACAACGCGCTTCAGTATGTTTTAGCCGAAGCCGGCATCACGATGCGCGATGTTGCCCATGTGGGACTCTACTGGCGCCCCTGGGTCCTGGGACATCGAATTAAAACGACGCTGGCCGCCCTAACGCGCTCGCCCGATCACTTCATCACCCGGGTCGTGCGAGGGCGCGAGCAGGTTTCGGGAAGTTATTTTCCCATGATGCGACTGCCGCGATTTCTGCGCGAGCACTACGGGGGTGGGGATTTCGCCTTTCACTACATTGAGCATCACCTGAGCCATGCTGCCAGCACATTCTTTTGTTCGCCGTTTGATTCGGCAGCCATCTTCACTTTTGATGGGACGGGTGAAGCGACGACGACACTGCTGGCCCGGGGAGAGGGACATCGCCTCGTCAAGCTCAAAGAGATCAAGCTGCCGCATTCGCTCGGGCAATTTTACTCGGCCATCACCAACTACCTCGGCTTCGACATGTTCGAGGGGGACGAGTACAAAGTCATGGGGGCAGCCGCCTACGGCGAGCCGGAATTCTACGATTACTTTCGGCGGAAGATCCTTCGGCTGACGGGACCGGCGGAGTTCGAACTGAACATCAGCCTGCTCGACCATCACCTGGCCAAAAAGTACCAGTTCTCTTCCGAGCTGCAACGGGTCATCGGTCCCCCACGAAGAAAAGATGAGGAATTCACAGCGCGTCATTTTGCCATCGCGGCCAGCGCGCAAAAGGTGTTCGAGGACACGGTCCTTCACCTCCTCGCCTGGCTGCGGGAGAAGACGCGGGAGCGATACCTCTGTCTGGCCGGCGGCTGTGCTCTCAATGCCGTGCTCAACGGACGGATCGAACGCGAAGCCGGATTCGATGCGGTCTACATCCAACCGGCGGCACATGATGCGGGCGCAGCCCTCGGTGCTGCGCTCTACATTTATCACTGTCTTTTGGGGCGGACCGATCGCCGTGTAATGGAGCATGCCTACTGGGGACCGCAATTTGATCGAGCCGCCATGCTGGCCGCTCTTGAAAATCAGCCGCTCGTCTGGCGAGAACTGCCCGAGGACCAGCTCATCGCCGAGACGGCTCGGCTTCTCGCCGAAGGGAAGCTCGTGGCCTGGTTCCAGGGACGAATGGAATGGGGACCGCGAGCACTCGGTAACCGATCCATTCTCGCCGATCCACGACGGGCCGAGATCAAGGACATCATCAATCACAAGGTGAAACTCCGGGAACCATTCCGCCCGTTCGCTCCCTCAGTTTTGGAAGAACGAGCCGCTGAGGTCTTCGGACGACCGCTTCAGGCTCCGTTCATGATCACCGTTCATGAAGTGGTTCCCGCCATGCGCGAAAAGATTCCTGCCGTCATCCATGTGGATGGAACAGCACGCCCTCAAACCGTCAGTCGGCGAACGAATGACCGCTACTGGCGCTTGATCGCCGAGTTCGACCGATTGACGGGTGTGCCGGTGCTCCTTAACACGTCCTTCAACATCCAGGAACCCATCGTGTGCACGCCGGAAGATGCAGTGGATTGTTTCCTTCGGTCGGAGATGGATTATCTTGTCCTCGACCGTTTTCTCGTCACCCGGCGGTAGCGCAAGACTTGCGGCGTCCATTATCGGTCGGTGAACGCGCTCAGTCGAGCGCAGATCTCATCAATGGCACGGACGGCGTCGGCTGCCTCTCCGGTATGATCGTTGACCATGATGCTGAAGACAAGCTCCCGGCCGGAAATGGTCGTGAGGTAGCCCGAGAGCGTGTAGGTATAGGCCAATGTTCCCGTCTTGGCGCGAACGCGTCCGGCGGCCGGCGTCTCCCTCATGCGTCGTTCGAGCGTGCCGTCTTCTCCGGCGACCGGCAACGACGCCAGAAAGATGTCCCCCTGGGGATGCGCGCGAATGCCTCGAAGCAAATCAACCGTTGTCGTTGGACTGATCAGGTTCTGACGCGACAATCCCGAACCGTCACGGAACCGAATCCCCTGCATTCGAGCGCCAAGGGACTGCAAAAACTCGCTCACCACCTCCAGGCCCCTCGTGTCGGAGCCTTCTTTTTTGACCACAGCACCGAGCGTCCGCAGAAGGAGTTCGGCGTGAAGGTTCTGGCTGATTTTATTGAGAATGCGAATCTCTTCCCTCAAGGGAATGGACTCTACAAAGGCCAGTTCAACAAGGCTGCTCACGGGGAGTGGATGCTCGCGACGGTATCTCCAGTCGGCTGAGGTCGCCCGTCCGTGAACTCGGATCCCACGCCGAAGGAGTTCCTGGCGGAACTGATGGGCAGCGTAACGAGCCGGATCGGAAATCGCCAGGGATGCCCGGTAACCGAGACTCGTCAGGGGGATCGTCCCCCATACCTCGACGGTGTTTCCTCCGAGAGGGCGATCAACGATAATGCGTTGAGCGGCTCCCGATTCCACCGTGACGACGTGGTTCAGAATGGTGACATAGGACGTCTCCGGTCTCGTATAAAGGCGGGCCGGTTCACCGATCTGAGAGCCAGGTTGAATGATGATCTCCACGGCGTTGTCATCAAGCGTGAGAGCGCTCACTTCCGTCCCATAGTACCATTGCAAATCATCCCATTCCCACGCGACCCCCAGGCGGGGACCGACGAAATAGCTCTCGTCGCCGACGATGTCGCCGAAGACGTCTCGCACGCCCGCATCATAGAGCTGATCGGCCAACCGGCTGAGCGGCGTCAACACCCCATGGGCCACCGTTCGCGTCGAAAGGTTCGGATCGCCTCGTCCGTAAAGAATAAGATCGCCTTCGAGGTGGCCGCGCTCGTCGGGTTTTGCCGTGGCATAGACCGAGGTGCGAAAGCGAAAGTCCGGGCCGAGGTGAACCAGTGCTGCTGCCGTCGTGTAAAGCTTCATGTTAGAGGCCGGGGTGAAAAGCTGCGTGGGATTGTGCGAGAAGATGACCTGGCGCCCATCGAGCGATTCCACCAGTATTCCCCATCGAGTAGTGGCAAACGATGGACGTTCGATGATGGCGCGAAGGTCGCGCTGAAGTTCCCTCAGAGCGCGCGTGATGCGCGACCTCTTCTGAATCTTCGGCTGTGCCGGGACCGGTGCCGGAACGACCACAACGAGCATTAACACAAGTCCGAAACTCACCAGCCACCGGATGCCTCTCTCCAGGGGAGAGTTCACCTTCACCCTCTTTGGGGAATCGGCCCGTGGGTAATTTCTCTGGAGACCGTTCATAATCCCCCCCGTTTTCTTAATGAACTCTGCTCGAGTGTCGTGCCCGATGATCTGTTCTGCCTGCATCGCGTGCGCTGTTCGCTTTTTTCGCAGCATCGGCGGAATCTTAGCAGGAGGCCGAAAATCCAACAAGAAAAAACCTTCGTTACGGTGACTGGTGTGCGGAATCCGTCGCCCGGACACCATGTCTTTCTCGTAGCGCGTCCTTCCCGGGGTGCGAAAGAAGAACGCGCGGGCTCGAAAGCCCGCGCCACAGGTAGAGCAGCCTTTCCAGGCTGCGAATCTCCCTTTGGTTTTGTTGACATCGCTTGGGGAATCAAGATAATGTTGCGCGGCAAACAGGAGAATATATCGTGCAAAGGAGTTCAGAAATCGCAAGGAGGCCCAGATGAAAATTCTCACATCCTATTGGCGTCGCGCACGAGCGACCGTAGTCGTGACTCTCGTTCTGCCCGGATTCATCTTTCCCGTGGGAACCGTTGCTCAGAATAACCAGCAGCTTTTATCACAAAGGGTGAGCGGTCTCACGATTCTCACGAATACGACGCAAGATTTCGTGTTGCCGAGTGGCTGTGTCTTGTCAGGAACCATCACGGACTCGGAGGAGGCTCCGGTCTTTGCCGGTAGCGTCACGGCGACGGCAGGAGATCAAAGCTACACGGGAACAATCCAGTTCTCTCCTTTCCCGCTTCCACCGACGGCACGGTATCGGATTGTGCTCCCGCCGGGAACATACGTCATTTCCGCCACCGTTCCGATCCTCGATGAGGATACGGGCTCCGTCCTCAACGTGACCTACAGGTTGATTGATGCGCTGAACGTGACCTGTAATACGACGCGCAATTTGACCTTGCCGGATCCCCCCAGGACGTTTCTCGTCCAGGGCCGTATCACCAGTGCGGGATCACTCCCGCCACGAGGTGTTGTCTCGTTCTTTTCCGACGATGGGCAAATTCAGGTCCTGCAACCACAGGCCAACGGTTCTTATAAGATTAAGGTTCCGGCGGGGCAGTATCGCGTCACGTTTGGCGTCACGCAGGAACCGGCTCCTGCTCTCGATGAGATTCTCAATCTGAACATGACATCGGTAACGGTGACCGGAGACAGAACGCTCGATCTGACTCTTCCCGCCGTGGTCACGCTTCAAGGGAAGATCACTGACGCCTCAGGTCAAGGGGCCGTCCCTTCGACGCTCCTCGCCTTCGACATTGATGAATCGGTCCCGTTCTTAGTCCGGACGAACGCTGTCGTCTTCGTGCCGGAACGCGTCTCGACAGGGAACTATCGGATGGTCCTTCCCCAGGGGACGTATAATCTTCTCGTCTCGACCGAGATCAGGCTTGATGGCGAGGAAGCGGGCCTGTCCTTTCCCATTCCGGGGCGACAGAAGGTCTTAACCGGTGACAGTACGGAAGATTTCCTGCGTCCTGAGCTGGGGCCGACCGTAACGCTGTCGGGCAAAGTGACGGATTCCTCCGGTCGTCCGGTAGCGGATGCTCAGATCAGCGTCAGCAGCAGCGAACTGGTTAACGTTCCCGGTGCTGCCTTCACCAACAGCACAGAAACCCGGACTGATGGAACATACAGTCTCAAGGTTCTTCCAGGCCGCCAATATACGGTGACAGTTACCCCATAGGAATCCCTATCGGCCAATCAGGTAGCGGACCAGCAGGGTAATACCCACCGGTCTTGTTGGAAGAGGCGAGGAAGACATCCCCTGGGGCACACCGGAGGAGCCGGGAAGGAAGCTCCTCCGAGAGTCCTTTTCGTTATTGAGGCGGTGCTGTCGTGCCAGTCGGTGCGGGCGTGCCGGGACTGTCTCTCTCACTCCTCCGATGGCCGATTCCTGGGAATATCTCAACCGGTTCGGGTTGGGTCGCAGGAAACGACACATGTCGAGGTCTTGTTGGTCGAAGGGGCCGAAGTCAGCGGCCGCGTTGCAATGGTGGGAAACCGTACTCTGGAGACGACCCAGTTCTCCCTCGATCTACGGATGACGATGATTGAGATGCCCAACGCCATCTGTCCCCGTCATGATGGTCGGGTCAACCCGGACGGGACGTTTCGCTTTGGCGGTCTCCCACCGGGTAAATTTCGTCCTTAGTTCTTCTGACAACCATTTTTTCCTGAAAAGGGTTCTGGTCAAGGGTGTGGATCTGACCGATTCGGACATTTCCCTGAAGGCCAGCGAGAAGATTCAGAACGTATTCGTGGTTGTCTCCGACGAAGTTAGGGAGATGTCGGGGATTGTGACCAATACGGATGAAGACGTCGGGACCATCCACATTGTTTTAGTTCCAGAGGATCCGACCCGGTGGGACAGGCTTGACAGTTACATTCATGCTTATGCGAGTGGAACCACCTCCTTCTCACTTCAAGGAGTCCCCCAGGGACGTTATCTTGTTTTCGCCGTGCCGCTGGATGTGCCCCTGGATGGAGAGAGGTTCATTCAGGAGCATTATGCCTCGGCCAGGGCGATAACCGTACGGGCTCAAAGAAGGAGATTCAAGTGAAACTCCTTCGCGGAAAGCCATAGTGTAAGGTTACGAGATTGGTGTTGTGCATCCGTGCCCGTCCCTGTTCGCGATGGGCATTATACGGATTTCCGGAACATTCGCGGGGCCCGTGAGTACTTGCATGAAATGACGCGAGATGGCTACAATCTCCGCCTGCCAAGTAGATGGTGACCAGGCGATATTTTTGCGCAGTCGGTCGGATGATGTCCTTGGGTCACCCTATTCCCCTTGAGCTTCGATCCCGCCGGCGCGGGAATCCCCCCGGCGTCCTGGTTATCCGTGAGCGGGGGAGACACCGGTTGGGGCGGGTTCGAAGCTGTACATTTGGTGAGGGGGAATTGGCCGAACTGTGAACTGCAGGGAGGAAACCACGTGAGCGAGCAGACAGTTGAACTCATTCCTCTGGGCGGATTCGGTGAATTCGGGATGAACATGCTGGCTCTCCGGTACGGCGAGGAGATCATTGTCATTGATGCGGGGATGACCTTTCCCGACGAGAGCCTCCACGGGGTGGACGTGGTCATCCCCGACCTGAGGTTTATCGAGGAGAACGCCTCTCGCATCAAAGCGCTTTTGCTGACTCACGCACATGAGGATCACATCGGGGCCGTTCCTTTCTTTCTCAAGGTAGCGAATGTTCCCGTGTATGGGTCTCGATTCACGTTGGCCGTACTGGAACATAAGCTCATCGAGCATGGGCTCATCGCTGATGTCGAGTGCCGGATGGTGGAACCCGGCGATTTTGTGGAGACGGGACCGTTTGATATTGAATTCATCGGGGCCGCTCACTCAACGATTGATTGTTTCGCCCTGGCCATCACCACGCCGGTGGGAGTGATCATCCACGCTACGGATTTCAAGCTTGATGAGGAACCGGTCATCGGCGAGCCGACGGATCTTCGGCGGCTGCGGCAGTACGGAGATCGCGGCGTGCTCGCCCTTTTGGCGGATTCGACCAATGTCGAGCGATCCGGGCGTACGCCGTCGGAGCGGGCCGTCCTGCCCGTTCTGGAGGAGATCTTCGAGCGGGCTCCCGGACGCATCATCGTGAGTTGCTTTGCCTCGTCCATCCATCGAATTCAACTGATCCTCGATCTGGCGCATGATTATGGGTGCCGGGTGGCTCTGGTGGGACCGACGATGACCCGGATGGTCGAAACGGCAATCAACGAGAGGTATCTGGATGTTCCCCCCGGATTGCTCATCTCCCCTGCTGATGTAAATCGGTTGCCCCCCGACAAGGTCGTCATGCTGGTGACTGGGTGTCAGGGCGAACCGATGGCGGCTCTGGCGCGAATGGCGACGGGATCGTATAAACAACTTCGGATCCAGCCCGGCGATACCGTCATATTGTCGGCGCGAATTATTCCCGGAAACGAGCGAGCCATCGCCCGATTGATTGATCATATCTACCGACGGGGAGCCACCGTGATTGACGAATCGGTCAAAATGGTTCACGTGTCCGGTCACCCGTACCAGGGGGATCTCAAACTCCTGTACGAGGCCGTTCGACCGCGCGTGCTCATTCCGATTCACGGGGACTTTCGCCGGTTGTCTCGCCATAAGGAATTCGCCTGCGCATCCGGATTTGCGCCCGAGCAAGTGATCGTGGCCGAAAATGGGCAGGTCATCGCCCTGAGTCAGAGCGGGGCCCGACTGACAGGAGAAACAATCCCCGTCGGACGGACGTTCATTGACGAAGCCGGATTTGAGGAGATCGAAGAGTTCATTATCCGTGACCGGCGTCACCTGGCCGAGGACGGATTCATCCTTCCCATCGTTGTCATCAACAAGACGACCGGCGAGCTGGAAGCGATCCCGGAAATCATCAGCCGGGGATTCATCGCCAGCGACGATGGGGAGGGCTTGCTCGATCAGGCCCGTGATCTCGTCCAGCAGACGGTGACATCGGCGGATCCCGACGAGAAGACGGACTGGGCGGTCATGAAGGAGAAGATTCGGCTGGAGCTGAAGCGATTCATCGTCAAGCAAACCGAGCGTCATCCCATGATCATCCCGGTGATTATCGAGATCTAATCCGGCACCCGGAGAATGCGAGAATGAGGAGAAGAGACGTCCCTGCGACGCGGAACATTGCCGAGTCGCCGTTCTTCTCGGCGCATGCCCCGGTGGAGCGACACCGTGTGGAAACCTCGTCGGTGGTCGGATGAGGGAAGGCCATGTCGTATCTCGAAGCAATCGTCCTCGGCCTCGTTCAAGGGGTCACGGAGTTCCTCCCCATCAGCAGCACGGCTCACCTGCGGATTATCCCGGCTGTGATGAAAACCGCGGATAATCGCCATTCGTGGAACGATCCCGGTGCTCCGGCGTCGGCCATCATTCAACTGGGAACGCTACTGGCGGTCCTGGTGTATTTCTGGCAGGATGTGGTCTGTCTCACCCGGGCCTTCGCTCATTCGCTGATCGTGCGTCGTCCTCAAGAGACGGAGGAGTCCCGTCTCGCCTGGTATATCGGCAGCGGCACGGTCCCGATCGTTGTGGCCGGATGGCTGTTTGAGGATTTCATCAAGACCGAGGCACGGTCTCTATGGATCATCGCGGGCAGCCTGATCGGGTTGGCACTGGTGCTCGCGTGGGCGGAGCGGGTCTCGACACACGCGCGGCAGATCAACGATATTCGCTTGCTTGATGCCGTGATCA
Source organism: Blastocatellia bacterium (assembly GCA_035573895.1). NCBI lineage: Bacteria > Pseudomonadati > Acidobacteriota > Blastocatellia > Blastocatellia bacterium. Next base: position 9,460 of record DATLZR010000018.1, read on the forward strand.
TCGGTGTCGCTCAGGCACTCGCCTTGATCCCCGGTTCTTCTCGGTCGGGAACAACGATCACCGCGGGATTATTCCTCGGTCTCACGCGGGAGGCGGCGGCGCGATTTTCCTTTCTCCTGAGCATTCCCGCTGTCGCGCTGAGCGGCCTGTACGAACTCTACGATATTCGCCACGAGCTGACGTCTGCCACAAGCGCGCCGTTGCTTCTGGCCACGGTGGTGGCAGGGGTGAGCGGCTATGCGGCCATCGCCTTCTTGCTTCGCTATTTGAAAACCCACTCCACCGCTCTGTTCATCGGTTATCGGATTGCCCTGGGAATCGTTTTGATCATTCTCTTGCTCTTGGGACGCATCGAGTGACATGAGCGACGGGAAGCTCCTGTTCACGCGAGAAAGGATCCAAGAGTGCGGACACAATACCGACGTGGCGTCCAGAACGCCCACGTCACATTTTTCTCCCTACGGAGGATGCTATGAAGGACGTCATACCCAAGGAATTTCTCGATCTCTTTGAGAAGCGAGCGTTCGCCTGTCTGGCGACGGTGCTTCCGAGCGGATCCCCTCAGGTGACGCCCGTATGGTGTGACTTCGACGGCGCCTGTGTGCTTGTCAACTCGGCGCGGGGCCGGGTGAAAGATCGGAACATCCGGCGCGATCCCCGCGTGTCGCTCGTCATCCTCGATCCCGACAATCCCTATCGCTATCTGGGGATTCAGGGGCGCGTCGTCGAGATCACTGAAGAAGGAGCCGACGCTCATATTGATCGGCTGGCCAAGAAATATCTCGGTGTGGATCGGTACCCCTATCGCCAGCCGGGCGAAGTGCGCGTGATCTACAAGATCAAGCCGGACCGCGTCTGGACGCTCGGATGAAAGATTGTCAGATGGACCGCCGCTCGGTATAATAAACCTGTCATTGATCCTCATCACTGATTCCGCCAGTGCTCGCTGCGGGGATTCCAGGCGGAAGAAACCGGGAGCGACTCTGGAGAATCGGTGTGCCAACCATGTCCTGATGGCTCATGGGGTATCCCGGTCGGGCTGCCACCAACGCCGTCAGGCCGGGCGCGAGGGATCAGATGATACGATTTCGTGCGAAGGAGAGGCTATGAAATACCGATACCCAGATTACATGCAGGATTATGATCGTGAGGAACGGCGCTCGCGTACACCGCGACGGTCGGGCGATGTCCCCACACCGGCACTGCTCGCTGTGAGAGAGGTCTTTCGCTGCGCTCTGTGCGGTGCCTATGTGCGATCCGAGATGGGAATCACCGAGGACAGTGAGTGCCCCAAGTGCGGAGCGGACCTTCATACCTGCAAAAATTGCGTCCATTTTGATCCCGGCAGCCACTTCGAGTGCACCGAACCGATCCCGGAACGCATCCCCCGAAAAGACCTGCGTAACCATTGCGAGTTTTTTGAGCCGCGCAAGGTAGTGGAGCGCGAGACCTCGGCGTCGCTGTCCAATATCCGGGATCCCCGGGCTGCATTCGATCAACTCTTCAAGAAGTAACCGGAAAAGGCGACGTCGCTCGTTTCTGCAAAAATCAACGATGCGGGTCTTGATCGTTGAAGATGAGAAAAAGATGGCGGCCACCCTCAAACGAGGGCTCGAGGAAGAAGGCTACGCTGTTGATTGCGCTGCTGATGGGGAAGAGGGGCTCTACTACGGAACGGAAAATCTCTACGACATCATCATCCTCGACATTCTCTTGCCGCTGCGAGACGGTATTGATGTCTGTCGTGAACTTCGCCGTCGGGGGGTGAAGTGTCCGATCCTCATGCTGACGGCGCGCGATACGGTGGATGTCAAGGTGAAGGCTCTTGATAGCGGCGCCGATGATTACCTGACCAAACCGTTCGCCTTCGCCGAGCTTCTCGCCCGCCTTCGGGCGTTGCAGCGGCGGAGTAAATATGAGCCGGATTTACGGCTGCAGGTGGGCGATTTAATTCTCGATCCACTGACCCGGCGCGTCACCCGTGCGGGCAAGGAGATCACGCTCACACCCAAGGAATATGCGTTGTTGGAATGTCTCATGCGCCATCCCAATCAGGTCCTTTCCCGTACGATCCTGGCCGAGAGCGCCTGGGGCGAAACCTATGATGCGCTCACCAACGTCATTGACGTTTACATCAATTACCTGCGAAACAAGATTGATCGTGGATTTGAACCCAAGCTCATCCACACGGTGCGCGGCATGGGCTACGTCATGAGAACGCCGGAGCCTTCGGGGGAAGCGGCGCGGTGACCGGGGGTCGGCCTCAGGACGACGCCCCTGACGGCGCCGAGGCGCGCCGCGCCAACCGTTCCGCTCGACGACGGTCGGCTTCCTCCCATCTCTTCCGTTCCTCTTCGGTTTCAATGAGCAGCGGGGGCGCCGGCGTTGGCCGTCCATCCCGATTGAGGGCCACATAAACGAAATAGGCGGTCACCGTCGTTCGTTGTTCGCCCGTCAGAACATCCTCGGCCACAACTTGAACTTCCACTTCCATCGAGGTGCGCCACACGCGGGTCAGGCGCGCCCGGACATGGACCAGCTCGCCCACGTGGACGGGCGCGAGGAATTGAATGGAGTCAACGGCGGCGGTCGCCGTCGGTCGTCGCGCATGGCGGGAAGCTACAATACCTCCGGCCTCATCCATCATCTTCATGATCCAACCGCCATGAACGTTGCCGAGCGGATTGGCATGCTCAACCTGCGTCATCTGCGCGAGCACCACTTCGCTGTCTCTCACACGTTTCCCCTTCATGCTGCCCTCATCGTCACGCCAGTCGCTACGCTCCTCTGCCATCGGTCCTCCTTTCCCATTTGTTGAATCATCCCCTTCTTCACTCGGCTCTGGCCAGGATGGGGATGATTTCGGTTTGAACATCGCTCGGCGAGACGAGAACGTCCGTTTCGCCGACGTAGACGTCCACCTCGCTACGGATGCCGAACCGGCCCTCCAGGTAAATTCCCGGTTCGATGGAAAAGCACGTTCGCGGAATGATGGTTCGATTGTCTCGCGTCTCCAGGTTATCCATGTTGGCTCCGTTGCCGTGAACGTCTTCGCCGATGGAGTGACCCGTCCGGTGCAGAAAGAACTGTCCGTAGCCGGCGTCAACGATCACCTTCCGGCAGGCCTCATCCACCTCCCATCCATGAAGCGGGCGACCAGCTGAGACGGCCTCCCGCACCAATTCGATCGCTCGATCGCGAGCCCGTCGGACGATGTCGAAGACGGAGCAATAGGGCTCGGGCACCTGTTGGCCGACAAATCCCGTCCAGGTGATGTCAACGTAGACGGACCGGGGGCGATCTTTCTGCTTGGCCCAGAGATCAATGAGGACGAAGTCACCCGAGCGGATACGTTCGGACGTCTCCTCGGTCGGCGTGTAGTGGGGATTGGCCGAGTGAGCATTGACGGCCACGATGGGAGGATGATCCGCTACGAGTCCATAGTGGTTAAAGCGCGAGACAATGAAGCGTTGAACATCCAGCTCGTTGGTTTCTCCCTCCTCACGAACACGCCGGGCAATTTCGGCGAACGTCTCATCAACGATCCGTCGCATGAGCGGAGCCGCCCACAGATGCGATGCCAACTGATCGTCGGTCCAGGTGGCCTCGAACTGTTGGACGAGGTCCGCCGAGGAAACGATCTCGCAGCCAAAACTCCGAACGAGTTCGACCGTTCCCGCATCCACACGGGAGACATACGGGATGTCATTCTGAGGCGAGTACTGCATGGCGATGCGTTTCCGCCCCGCCAGCGTGTGTTTCAAACGGTCGTGGAGTTCCTGCCAGGGCAGGTAGATGAGCTTTTCCCCCGGCAGCGAATCGAGGAAATCTCGTTCGATGGCATGAACGATCTTGGTGGGAGTGCCCGAGGAAGGGATGAAGTAAAACCATCGCCGCGTTCCTAACCGTTCTTGATCGAGCCCCAGGATGCGGTAGGCCATCGGATCTGATTGACGAAAGTCGTAGAAAAGCCATCCGTCGAGTCCGGCTTTTGCCACCGCCTTCTGAATATCTGCAATAGACGCACGTTGATTCATTCCGCTTCTCCTCTCTGTTTTCACTACTGTCGCGCAAACTTTCCCGCCTGCGATTTTCTTTCGCCGCCCGGAAAGGCTGCGCTACACTGATAGTGCATCCCCCCTGCTGGAGTCAATGGAAGCGGGTCGTTTCCTGGGGGAAAGGGCATTCGGATCGGAGGCAGCACTCATCGCACCGGGGTGCGCGGGGCCGACATACATCGCGTCCGAGCCGGATGAGGTTGATATGCGCGGAATAACATTTTTCGGCGGGGATGAGGCGCCCGAGGATCTCATGAGCCCGCTCATCGGAGCAGTTCTCGGGGATCCAGCCGAGTCGTCGCGTCACGCGCAGGATATGGGTATCGGCGGGGAAGACCGGACGCTGACACGAAAAGAGCAATACGCAAGCCGCCGTTTTGGGTCCGACGCCATCGAGCGAAGTCAGAAAAGCACGCGCTTGTTCGACGGGGATGCGACGCAGAAAGTTCAAATCCAGGGAACCCACCCGCTGCTGGATATGCGCAAGAATCTTTTTGATCCGGGCGGATTTCACCGCTGCCAATCCGCCGCTGTGAATAGCACGGGCGATCTGGCGCACGGGGGCGCGTCGCACAGCCTCCCAAGTTGGGAACTGACGCTTTAATTCGGCGAAGGCGCGATCTCGATTCCGGTCATTGGTGGCCTGCGAGAGGATGGTCTCAATCAACGTATCCAGGGGATCACGATCGGCTCGGAGTCGAGGGATTCCATATCGGGCTTCCAGCCGGGCGATAACAGTTCGGACTTTCACCCGGGGCGGCTCATCCTCGGTGCGACGGTGTCCGGACGCCCCCGTCCCTTGACTGACTGCTTTCGTTCGTCGGGAATGCGTACTCATCTATGATTTCTCCATCCAATCCCGCCGGGGCACTTGCTCGCCGTCAGGACCTCGTGCTTTGACTTTTTTCCAGCACTTCCCGGTAGTAGTCCTCATAACGAGGGATGATCTTCTCGCTGGCAAAGCGGTCGAGGGCTCTTTGTCGGGCGCGCTGACCCATCTCGGCCCGGAGGTCGTCACTCTGCAGGAGGCGAAGTGCAGCCTGAGCCATGCCTTCGATGTCCCCGCACTCGAGAAGGAATCCGGTGACGCCATCTTCCACCACTTCGGGGATACCGCCCACGCGACTCGCGATGACGGGGACTTCGCAGGCCATGGCCTCGAGGGCAGCCAGACCAAAAGCCTCCATCTCACTCGGCAGAAGCAAAACGTCGGCCAGCGAGAGATACTCGCTGATGTGCGGCTGCTTGCCCACGCAGTGGACGCGTTCTTGCAAGCCGTAACGGGCCACGAGCCACTCCACGCGCCCCCGATCGGGTCCATCGCCCACCATGATCAGCTTGGACGGCACGCGATCGGCCACACGAGCGAAAATCTCCACGCAATCTGGCGCTCGCTTAAGCGGACGGAAGTTGGAGATGTGCATCAGAATTTTCTCGCCATAAGGAGCGAACTTTTCCCGGAGGCACTCCGCCGGTCGGCGGAAGTAATCGGCCCCGTTGATGAAGTTGGGAATAACCCGCACGTGGCAGACGCCAAACGTTTCACAGGTCATGCGACTCAGGTAATGAGAGACGGCTGTCACCCCATCGCTTTGCTCGATGCCAAATCGCGTGATCGGCAGATAGGACCGATCGCGCCCCACCAGCGTAATGTCCGTGCCGTGAAGCGTCGTGATCACGGGAAGATACCGTTCCGGGCGCAACATCTCGCGGGCGAGATAGGCGCTGATCGAGTGGGGAATGGCATAGTGAACATGAAGCACGTCGAGACGGAAATCGCGGCAGACGTTGAACTGCTTGGTTGCCAGAGCCATATCATAGGGCAGGTACTCGAATAGGGGATAGTCGAGCATCTCGACCTCGTGAAAATAAATGAGGTCGGAGAGTTCGGTCAACCGCGTCGGCAATGCCGTGGAGATAAAGTGAACTTCATGCCCTCGTGCCGCCAGCTCTTTGCCGAGTTCCGAGGCAACGATCCCGCTGCCGCCATAGGTCGGGTAACAGGTGATGCCGATTCTCATACTCTCCTGACCGGTATGGACGGATACCGAGGGAACATCTCGAGCGGGAGAGCGACTTTGGGGACGGCTTCAGCCAATATATTCCTCGAATTCATCGAGCATCATCAGGCCGTTTTCCTTGGGATCGTCAATGATCCCATTGGTCAATCGCGCCACCGCCGCCGTCACCCGCAGGTGAAAATCGGTGGCCTGGCCGTAGGGATCGCTCTCGGCGGTCACGGCATAGCGTCGCGCCGCCTTCTTCACCTGCAAGGGAAGCGTCTCGTAGGTTTGACGCATTTCATCAATTTCTTCCGGGGTAGGCATCGTCACGGTGATGGTGCAGGTGGCTTCTCCGTCAGGAGTCTCAGCCCGAAGCTCCAGGGTCGTCCAGTTATTGTGACTGTCCGTGCGGATCGGGCGGGCCTCACAGGTTACACCCCCTTGCGAGAGCGTGGCCGTCAAATCCCCCACCGCGGGAAGCCGCGTTCGATCGGTCCAGACGAAATATTCACACTTCATCGCCGAATTGTCGTCTCCTTTGTCGTTCCGGTGATCGGATCATATCCGTGCGATGTTTTGCGCTCATCCGTCTGTCGCTTGGATTGTATTCAAGACGTTCGTATTTTGCAACCGGAGAATTCCTGTTGCCAACGGCAGTGGCGGGTGCTACACTGACGAACGACATAACCCGTCAAGAGGCGTGAGATGACACCGTCAGCTCATCCCTCGAAACAGGTTATGGGCTGATTTTTTTTACGGGCCGCGCGAGCGGCCCGGCAAAAGGAGAGAGAAAGAATGGCAGCAAGAGCCGAAAAAGGAAGCGTCGTACGCGTCCATTACACCGGGCGCCTGAGAGACGGTTTCATCTTCGACACCTCACGGGGAAGCGAGCCGCTGGAGTTCGTCATCGGCAGCGGGATGGTCATCCCGGGCTTTGAGCGGGCGCTCCTCGGGATGCAGGCGGGCGAGAAAAAGACGGTCGAGATTCAGCCGGAAGAGGCCTACGGCCCCTATATCGAAGAATTCGTCAAAGAAGTTCCCCGCGCCGATCTGCATGTTGACTTCCCCCTGGAGGAGGGGATGACGCTGGAACTGCATACGGAATCGGGACGGGTGATTCCCATTACAGTGACCCGCGTCACTAACGACACGGTCACACTCGATGCCAATCACCCCCTGGCCGGTCAGACCCTCATCTTTGATATCGAGGTGGTTTCCGTAAGCTGAGTCTGTCGCCGGAATCTACGGAGGGGAGGGAATATTCGCCCCGAATGTTCCCTCCGGATATACGGCGCAGCTCAGTCCGTTGCCAGGACCCGTCGTCCCTCGATCTTATATTTTCCGCTCACGACCAGAGCAACGGCTTCCGGGTAGATGCGGTGTTCCTGGCTGAGAATCCGGGCCGAGAGAGACTCCACGGTATCGTCGTCGAAGACCGGCACGACGGCTTGAGCGATGATCGGACCATGATCCACGTCTTCGTCAACAAAGTGGACGGTGCAGCCGGTGTATTTGACGCCGTATTCAAGAGCCTGCCGCTGTGCCTCCAGGCCGGGGAACGCGGGCAGCAGTGACGGATGGATGTTCAGCACCCGTTGAGGGAACTGGCTGAGGAAATAGGGGCTGAGCACGCGCATATATCCCGCCAGACACACCAGGCCGACTCCCCGCTTTTTCAGTTCGGCGACGACACGGCGTTCGTGCTCCTCACGGCTGAGACCTTGATGGCTGATGACGAGCGTCTCCACGCCGTGTTCTCGCGCCCTCTCCAGTCCCGCGGCTTTCTCCGTATTGCTAATGACGACGGCGACTTCCGCATTCACCTTGCCCTGTTCCACAGCCTCGATAAGGGCCAGCATGTTGGAGCCGCGCCCGGAGATGAGAATACCCAGTTTCGTTTTCTCGCTCATGATCCTCGGACTCTTGCGCGGTGGCGCTCATGGAGGGGTGAGGCGCACTGTTCGATCCCCCTCGATAACCTGCCCAATACGGTAGCACGCCTCTCCACGAGCGCGGAATGAATCAAGAATGAGGTCGCTCTGAGCGGGATCGGCGATGATCACCAGACCGATCCCCATATTAAACGTCCGGTACATCTCCATCAGATCAAGCTGGCCCAATCGCTCCAGAAGAGCGAAAATGGGCAAAACGGGCCAGCTCCCCAAGTGAATCTCGACGGCGCATCCGTCGGGGAGAATGCGGGGGATGTTCTCCAGGAAGCCTCCTCCGGTGAGATGGGCGAGCCCTTTGATCCACCCCTTGTCGAGCAGAGGCGATAAAGGCGGCAGATAATTTCGGTGGGGTTTCAAAAGTTCCTGACCGACCGTGCACCCGAGTTCTGCGACGAATGTGTCCACCGTCCACCCGGCCACGTCAAAGAGAAGTTTTCGCGCCAGAGAGTAGCCGTTCGTGTGCAGTCCCAGTGAGGGCAAACCCAGGACACGATCTCCGGGACGGATCTGTCGCCCGTCAATGATCCGCCCTCGCTCGACGATGCCGACGATGAATCCCGCCAGATCGTACTCCCTCGGAGCATAGACATCGGGCATCTCCGCCGTTTCACCTCCGATGAGCGCGCAGCCAGATTCCCGACAGCCCGCCACCAGCCCCCGGACGATCTCAGCGACGGTTTCGGGAACGAGCTTGCCCATCGCAATGTAATCGAGGAAAAAGAGCGGTCGCGCTCCCTGGACGAGAATGTCGTTGACGCAGTGTGCGACAAGATCATAGCCCACGGTGTGATGGATCCCCGTAGCCACGGCAATTTTCAGCTTGGTTCCCACTCCATCAACGCTCGAGACGAGAACCGGATCACGCCAGGACGAAAACTCCGCGCGAAAGAGCGCACCAAATCCCCCAATGTCCGACAGGACATTCTCGCTGAAGGTTTCACGGACGAGCCTTTTAATCTCTTGTTTGGCCAGCGTCGCTCGGTCAATATTGACGCCGGCGTCGCTGTACGTCATTCTGTTCACGCCGAGACATTAACAAATCGCCGCCGCACCTGTCCAGATGTGAACGGCTCAGAGGAGCTGATTTCGGTCCCCGTCACAGATGGGTAATGGGATGCCCCCGGGCTTCGTGCCGACGGTGAAAGACTGGTCGCTGCCGCCAGGAGTTTCGGCCCCCGGAGGACGGGCTTGGGGTTTTCCTCGCCATAGCAAACAAAAAATGCTACTATTCGCGGGCCGTCCGATGGGTGGCGAAAGTCATTGTCAAAGCGTTGGGAGAACATCGCGGAAGACGGACCAAGGGCAGTAGGGATAACGCTGTAGCGGAGGACGCGATGAGCGGGAGCAGATCTTTTAAGGTGGCGAGAAGCGTGAGACGGACCGTCTCGATGACGACGATCGTCGCGGTGATCTTGGTTATCATCGGGATGGGGGCTGCGTGCGGTGAAAAGAAACGCTCGGCCACGTACCGGATCGCGGTCGTGACCAAGGCGCTCGATAGCGAATTCTGGTTGGCGCTCAAGAACGGTGCTGAAGCCGCCGCCCGCGATCATCCCGACGTCGAAGTAGTTGTCCTGGCACCCGAGCGCGAGATCAATATTGATCAGCAGGTGTCCATTCTTGAGGATCAAATCCTGAAAAAGGTTTCCGCCCTAGCTGTTGCTCCGGCAGGAGCGTCGGAGGTCATCCCCGTTCTCCAGAAGGCGCGGGCTGCCGGAATCCCCGTGCTTCTTGTGGATACCGATGCGCCCTGGCCCGATAAGTTGAGTTACATCGGCACGGACAATCGGCTGGGGGGAAAGCTCGCAGGAGAGTACGTCGTTCGCGCTCTCGGCGGGAAGGGAAAAGTCGCCGTGATTCGGGGGATTCTGGGCGTGCAGGCGCACGAGGATCGAGTCGCGGGATTTCGAGAAGCGATCGCCGCCGCGGCGGACATTGAGCTGGTAACAATTCAACCGGCCAACAGCGAACGGGCACTCGCCATGACGGTGATGGAGAATATCCTGACATCTCATCCTGACCTGGCGGCCGTCTTCGCCACAAACGATCAGATGGCGCTCGGTGCCATGGAAGCGTTGGCCGCCCGCAACCTCACGGGGAAGGTGATCCTCGTTGGCTTCGACGCGGGCAAGGAAGCGGTCCGCGCGGTCAAAGCCGGTCAGATCGCGGCTGTTGTCGCTCAGCATCCGTTCCTCATGGGCCGACGGGCTGTGGAGACCGCCATTCGGGCCATTCGAGGAGAGCCGGTGGAAAAACGCATTGATACCGGAACGACGCTCGTGACCCGGGAGAACGCCGACGAGTTTCTGCGGGACCAGGCACAGCCTTTCTAGGCTGCGATAAGAATGCACGGACTGGAAAGCCTTTGGTAGCACAGCCACGTGCGCGGCCTTTCCAGCCTGCGAAAAAGTAGAGAACGGAGAGTCTGCATGACATTTGCGGAGCAGGAACAATGGGCATTAAGATCGCTACAGCCCCGGTGAGCTGGGGCATTTTCGAGGTAGAAGGATTCGGGACGAACAAAACCTACTCTCAGGTCCTCGATGAAATGGCGGAGGCGGGCTACAGTGGGACCGAGTTAGGGCCATACGGGTTCCTTCCAACCAGTCCTGACAGGTTACAGGCCGAGCTCTCCGTTCGGGGATTGCACCTGGTTTCTGCCTTCGTCCCGATTCCACTGTCCGAGCCGTCCGCTTGTGAGCGAGCCGAGCGAGAGGTAGAGAAAGTAGCGGATCTCCTGAGGGCTTGCGGTGCGACGCTCATCGTGCTGGCTGACGCGATGACGCCCGAACGTATGGCCATTGCGGGGCGCGTTTTCCAGGAGCCGCACGGGTTGACGGAAGACCAATGGAGAGCGGCCGCCGACATGATCATGCGCATGGCTCGCACCTGCGCCGCGCGTGGATTGCGCACGGCCTTCCATCATCATGCCGGAACGTATGTGGAAACTCCGGAAGAAATCGAGCGACTGCTCGCCCTCACCGACCCGGCGGATGTCGGCCTCTGCCTCGACACGGGCCATTATGTTTACGGGGGAGGTGACCCGGTGGATGCCGTGCGAAGGTTCGGGAGGCGCATCTGGCATCTCCACCTGAAGGATGTCCGGGCGCCGGTTCTTGACGCCGTGCGCCGCGAGCGACTGGGATTCCTCGAAGCGGTCGGGCGCGGCGTCTTTTGCGAACTGGGAGAAGGAGCCGTCAATATCCGGGCCGTGGTGACTGCCCTGCAGGAAGCCAATTACGATGGGTGGGCCGTCGTCGAGCAAGATGTAGATATCCGTCAGCCCGGGGTCAATCCCCTCGCCAGTGCCCGCCGCAGTCGAGCTTACCTGCGCGAGGTGATCGGATTATGAGAGCCGTCTATGCTCCTTTCGCAGGACTCATCATCGGCGCTGCCTTGCTGGTCAGTTGTCGGTCATCGCAAGAGTCATCGGCGCAAAAGACCATCGGCGTGTCGCTGCTGACCAAGCAGCATCCGTTTTATCGAGAGCTTGAACGCGGCCTGCTCGATGCGGCCCGCGAGCACAACTTTCGTCTCCTCATTCAAGCGGGCGAATGGGATCTGGCCCGGCATCATGCCCAAATCGAAGATTTCATCACTCAGCGGGTTGATGCCATCATCGTTGCACCGAACGATTCCAAAGGCATCGTCCCGGCCATCGAACGGGCCAATCGGGCAGGTATCCCCGTCTTCACCACCGACATCTCGGCGGCGGGAGGGCAGGTCGTATCACATATTGCTTCGGACAATCGCGCGGGAGGACGCTTGGCTGCCGAGTATTTGGCCGAGCAGATCGGCGGAGCCGGTGCCGTGGCCATTATTGACCAGCCTTACATACAGTCGGTTCAAGAGCGGGTTGCCGGATTTGAAGAGGGCTTGAGACGGTTTCCCGCCGTCAGGATTGTAGCTCGACCCAACGGTGACGGCGTGCGTGATAAGGCCGCCAATGCCACCGAGGATTTACTCCAGGCGCACCCGGAGATCAAAGGCATCTTCGCCATCAACGATGATTCCGCCCTGGGAGCCTTGAGCGTTCTGGAAGCGCGGGGGCGCACCGACATCGTGCTCGTCGGCTATGATGCCACGGAAGAAGCGCGGGCAGCCATCAGTCGGGGCTCGGCGCTTCGCGCCGACGTCGCGCAAAATCCCTACCTCATGGGTCGCACGACCATCGAGACCATAGCGAAATATTTTCGCGGGGAGGCTGTGCCCGCGTTCATTCCCATTCCCGTTGATCTGCTCGACCGCCGCAAGCTCACTCCTCCCTCTCCACTACCCGACGACACCCGGTAAGGGGGACGAGTAGCCTTCATTGCTCAATCACACCGATCTCGGACAGTGCGCGGAGGTACTCCAGGACCAGCTCCAGCGGGATCGGTCCATAGATGGCGGAAACCATATCCCGAATCTCCTGGGCGGTGCGCCGACCATCAACGAAGTTAAGCACTTCGTAGGCATACTCGCTGCCGGAGCCCCGAAGTCCCTGAAAACGGAGCAGCCCAAGCGAGCGCACACGATCCTCACCGAGACGATCGCTGAGATAGTCATATCCAAACGCCGTCAGCGGTCCCTTGATCAGGGATGTCCGACGATAGACTATGCGCGCCCCTTGTGGCGGAGGTGGCGGGGGCGTCACGTTTCCCACCAGCTCGGCCAGCGCAGTGAGAAAGCTCTCGGCTTTCGCTTTGACCTCTGGG
>DATLZR010000019.1 GCA_035573895.1 Blastocatellia bacterium
ACCCGCCGGGAACGATTTATATCCCTGCCACGCCGGCGACACCGGCGAAGCTGGAAAAGCTGGCGCGGGATCTTGGATTGAATTTTGACGCGACGACCGTGCGTCCCTCGGGCGATGCTTTCCGCTTGCGACCGGTACGCATTGGATTGTGGGATCGCTACGGGGGCTCAATGCCCTCGGGCTGGGTGCGCTGGCTCCTCGAACAGTTCGAGTTCCCCTTCACGGTCGTTTATCCGCCGACGCTCGACGCCGGGAATCTGGCGGAGAAATTTGACGTGCTGATCTTCGTCACTGGCGCGATTCCCGCCCGCGATTCCCGTGGAGGTGAAGGGTTCGGCAGCATGCCTGATCCACAAACCATCCCCGAAGAATATCGGGATCGTCTGGGGATGGTGACAGTGGCACAAACGGTCCCTCAGCTTCGCCGATTCCTCTCCGAGGGCGGCACGATTCTCGTCATCGGCAGCTCGACCAGTCTGGGATATCACCTCGGTCTTCCCATCGCTAATGCTCTGGTCGAACGACTGGCTGACGGAACCGAACGGCCCCTGCCGCGAGAGAAGTTTTATATCCCCGGATCGCTGCTCCAGGTTCGCGTGGACACATCTAATCCGCTGGCCTACGGTATGAGCGAACGCCTCGACGTCTTCTTCGACAATAGCCCTGTGTTTCGGTTGAAACCGGAAGCGGCTCTCGGTGGGGTGAAACCCGTCGCCTGGTTTGATACGGGGAGCCCGCTGCGCAGCGGCTGGGCGCTCGGCCAGAAATATCTTCAGGACGGCGTGGCCGTGATTGATGCAACGGTGGGCAAAGGCAAGCTCTTCCTCTTCGGCCCGGAGATCACGTTCCGGGGGCAGCCACACGCGAGTTTCAAATTCTTGTTCAACGGCATTTACTATGGCCGTTCGGAGCGGGTCGCGCTCCCCTGACGCTGTCTTCAGGCTTGCCGATCGGCCGCAGGGAAATGGTCAGAATGCGCTTCGGGGAAATCGGTCATCGGAGCGAAAAAATGGGGCCACAGCCCTCGAAGGGGTGGCCCCAGTAGCCCGGCATTACGCGCCTGGAGGAGCCGCCGACGGCACGATTGGCCTCGAAGGGCGAAATGAAAGGGGCTCATGCCCTTTCAGGGCTTAAGGTCGAGGGCGTTCTCCCGTTCTTAAAGGTCGCCCCAGGCTCTTATATCCTGCCCCCTTCACGTTTTCCCTTCGACGTTCACTTGCGCCGAACGATCACTCGGAGATCACGTTACTCTGGCGAAATTCCATTTCGAGAAGCGGGGAGCGGGCCGACGGCAAGTGGGAGAGACCCTGCGGCGTCAAGACTTCCAGCATGAGTGGATCCCGACAGCCCGTTTGTGTGGGCCGGACGGGCGAGGAGTTTTGGTTCATTCCCGTGGAGGGGGTGTTAGCGTCCGGTGCGACGGGTGGATTTCGGCTCCTTCTTTTTCACCAGCCGTTTCAATTCCTGCATGAATTCCGAGACATCCTGAAATTCGAGGTAAACCGAGGCGAACCGCACATAGGCCACTTTGTCGAGTTCTTTTAATCGGCGCATGATCAGCTCGCCGATCTTTTGCGTTGGGCGTTCTCGGTCGGGCGAGCTGCGCACGTAGGCATCAACGGCGTCAACAATCCCCTCGATCTTGGCCATGGGGATAGGACGTTTCTCACAGGCTTTCATGATGCCGGCCAGGACCTTTTGCCGATCAAAGGGCTCCCGCCGTCCGTCCTTCTTGATGACCATGTAGGGGACCTCGTCAATCCGTTCGTAGCTGGTGAAGCGACGACCGCACTTGAGGCATTCTCGTCGCCGACGGATCGAATCCCCTTCCCGCGATTCGCGGGAATCCACCACCTTATCCTCGAAGTATCCACAGAAGGGGCATTTCATAAGCTTCACTCCACCGTACTACACTCGGCTAAACGCAGGGGGTGACATCCTGATGAGCCGGTTGATCGGCCCTCTTTGCCATCCTCACTGTTCTCCTTGACTCCGGGACGTGGAATTCGCTCTCGACCAGGCGACGGAGTTTCCCCAGCGAGAGTCTATCGCGGATGAGGAAGTAGGGCCCAAAGAGCACGGCCGTTCCAAAACTGACGATATGAAGCATGATGGCCACGCTCGCCGCCAGATTCTTTTCCACTCCGACCAGCATGAGCCCGGCCATCGTCGTGGTATGAAAGGCTCCGGCGGAGCCGCCGGGCGTCGGCACCAGTGATCCGATCATGGCAAATCCCAGGACGAACAGGATGGACCCGAGCGATAGGTTCAGGCCAAACGCCAGACCCACGCAAAAGAAGCTGATCACGACCAATCCCCAGACAAGCAACGTGTAACCGAGCGTCACGGCCAGCCCCCGGAGGTCGTGCAAGACATACAATCCTTCGGCCAGATGGCCGAGAAGGTGGAGAAGGATGACGCGAAGGGATGTCGGCAGCCACCCCACGTGCTCTTCGACAAAGGTGAGAACTCCAGGGGCGTGACGACGAAACATCGAGAGACCCCACACTCCTCCCAGCGCAACCAACAACAGGATCGAGCCCGTGGTTTTCAAAGCTTGCCAGGAGTGGAAGTCCGCTGTTTGGGGTTCTGACCAGGCCGTCAGATCCAGGGCGAAGATCACACCAACGGTCACCATATCATAGAGGCGTTCGACCAGAAGCGTGGCGACGCTGGCACTTGGGCGAATGTGCTCACGCAGACTGAGGATCACGGGACGTACGGCTTCGCCGACGCGACCCACGAGAAAGATGGCAGAATATCCGACGACATTAGCGGCGAAGAGATTTCTCACCGAGGCCGTTCCGATGGGAGCCAGAAATACCCGCCACCGGAGGGATCTCACCAGGTAGGTGAGAGCGATCGGGCACATCGCCACCAGAATCAGACCGACATTCATCTGGCCAAAACTGTCCCGCACGGCCTGCCACTCCAGCCGATGGAGAAACCATGCGCTGAGGACGAGGGCGATGGCCAGCCAGATCAAGAATTTCACCGTCGTCCGACTCATCGGTCACGATCCTGCTCCCGGCACATTATCGGCTCCCCCCGTGATGTATGGTTGCGTCAGGGGTGCGCGGACGCTAAGGCTAGCCGAAGGCAAAGCCTAAGGTCAAGACAGACACCCTTGTTGACAGTCCTGAGGGAAATGCGTAAGATAGGACGCCGAAGACGGGGATGAAGGAGCATGACCAAGGCCGATCTAGCACGCGCTGTTTATCATCGTCATGGGGGACTGTCGGCCCGTGAGGCAACGGCAACGGTGGATTTGATCCTGGACATCATCAAACGACGGCTCGCCGACGGTCATAAGGTATGTCTCGGTCGGCTGGGAGTTATGGAGGTAGTTGAACGCCGGTCGCGTCGGGGTCGTCGCCCCGCGCCTGGCAAAAAACCGATGACGCGAATCTTGCTTTATCGCCCGGCGCGGGCGCTGCGCTGATGCCTCGTGCCGGGGATCGTTTCATCGGGAGACGACGACCATGCAGCAACCGCTTACGGCCATACCGGATAAGCTGTATTTCAAAATCGGCGAGGTCTGCCAGATCACGGGAATTCAACCCCATGTGCTCCGCTACTGGGAGACGGAGTTCCCTCAACTCGCTCCCGAGAAGAACCGCTCGGGACAGCGTGTGTACAAGCGTCGTGACATCGAAATCGTCCTCAAGATCAAGAAACTGCTCTACGAGGAGAAGTTCACCATCGCCGGAGCCAAACGCCGTCTGGCCGCTGAAACCCGCTTCAAAGTCGTCTCGTCCGATACGTCCAACGACACCCTCGATGCATCCGCTCCGTCTGAGATCGAGCCTCCCTCTCGAAGCCTCGAAGCCCTGAGCCAGATTCGACGCGGCCTGGAAGAGTTGTTGGCAATGCTGCGGGACAATGATATAATCACGTCCCGAACGAAGAGATGACGAAGGGTCGGGACGTGGCGCAGCCTGGTTAGCGCGCTTGCTTGGGGTGCAAGAGGTCGCTGGTTCAAATCCAGTCGTCCCGACCACTCTCCCGTAAATTGCCACGGATACACACAGAGGAGCACGATTCGAGGAATTCCCGGCGAGAGAATCGTCTGATCTGACGGAAGTTAGCGCCCACCCCCGGGTTTTGCCCTCCTGCCCCGTCTCTTTTGCCCGTTGCCTTGGCCATTTTGCACAAAAATCTTCCCACCCGCTCAACCCTCACGCCACCTGATCACTTTCCACTTCACCGGGATTTCCTGCCACTCCGTGGTCCGTGTTCATCCGTGGTGAGATTTTTCATAGCCCCTCCCCATGAGCAATTCCCGGGACCAACCAGGATGTCTCACACGAGAGCGAAGTCAGCTCAGAGCGTCGAAGGCACACCTTGCCTTCCCCAAAAGGCACGTGATAGCATTCGACCGGTTTCAAGGCGGTGAGGGATCACCCCCTGTGCGGTAACAGGTGGTGAGAGGGAGAGCGTTTCGGTAATGAATCAGGGGCCAGGTGGGTCACTGTTTCGCTCCGCCGGCAGAGCACGGCTTCGCCTCAGGGCGCTCGGCCCACCCGTCCCTAATCTCACAGTGGTCCCCGGCATGGGTCAAACTGAGGGGACGTCCACTTCCGGCATGCTTCTCACAGGCCAAGCCAAGCAGGCTAAGATGGCTGCGCTCATAGAGATTTTCGGGAGAGTTATTCATGGAGTACGGGCTTCTACCCTGAAATCGTGAAAATCAGAATCGCCCACGGATGAAACGTGAGGGAATTTTTCAAAGAAGGCTCTATGGCGATTCCGGTTCTCGTCGAAGGCAAGCGAAGGTGGAGGCGGTCAACCGCCTGGAGGCAGCACCGGCGCAGTTGCTTCCTGAAACCCCTGCTACTATGAGGAATGTCAGGGCATCATGGCCCACAGCAGCTATGGCCGTACTTTATTGGGGTGGGAGTACCGTGAAGACCAAAGTGCACAAGGTGCGATACCTGGCCTGGCGCACAGAAGCAGGTGTCATTGCTGAACGGCATGCTCGAAGCCACGCCCGGCATCAGGTACTTCGATCTGGTAGACGCATAAGCTATGTGCATCATCGGTGGAAAGGAGTGATGGCTGCCAAGCACGCCAAAACCGACAGAAAGAAGAAAGGCATCGCCGGTAGATTCGTGGATCTCCCGTGCGGTGGCTGACCTACGCTCGTTTTCGCCGATCGTGTATTTGGCGGGTTCAGGCGAAGTCAGGAGTTAACGGGTTCTTGAGGCCGAGCGCGATGGCCCATAACGCTGCTAGATTCGCAAGAAAGAGGAGGATAATTATGCAATTTGTCGTGATCGCCCACCATACACCGAACTTGTGTCCAACCTCAAACGCCAAGATCCGGGGACTGCTCAAAGAGAGTGCGAAAGAGATTCCCCACCTGGCCCAACGGCTTGGGATCACAATCATCAGCTTGAACGTCTGCGGACCTGAGCACCAGGTCCTTGCCGTGATCGAGTCGCCAGATGTTGAAAGAGTCCACCAGTTTATCATGGGGGCGCGCCTCGTTCAGTGGAATACTATCAATGTCCATGCAACCTGGAGCCTGGAGGAAACACTGGCAAGGGCTGATGCCTTGCCGCCCATCTTTTGAGCTTCTTGGGCGAAAAGTTCGTGGGAACACAAAGCAAAAGCGGCGCTCCCGAAATTTCCTGCTGCGGAGTTCACAGGGTGGAAACAGGTGCTCGACGCGCTTCGTGCAACGTCATCAGGGTGTATCTCAATGGCCCGAGGTTGACGAAGAAATGGAAAAGTACCAAGGGATGTCCATCGGGCGGAGATCTTCGCAACAGGTTGGCGTGCTTCGCGCGCTCTTTTTCACAAGCGTCGCCCATGTGCTCATGCACGAGAAACGAAAATGCATTTGCCAGCGGATGGAAGGTGCCGACTGATGAGTGATCCGTTGGAACCTTTCATCCGCTGGGAGATTATTTTTCACGGGAGACAATCGGCATGAACTGGAAACTGATCGTTTCGCTGAGCGGGTTAGGCGTTCTCATGGGAGGCGCGTCCGTGTTGGGTTTAACGAGGGGATCCGAAGGTGTACTGTGGCTGGTCTTCGCGGCGCTTGCTACGGTAGTGATCGTCAGGAAGGCGCAGACGCGCCCGTTGCTCCACGGGTTCTTCGTGGGATTGATTGGAGGCGGCCTCGCTCCGGTCGTGCAGTTTCTCTTCTTCTCGACTTACCTGGCCAGTAATCCCGAGGTCGCCGAGCAATTCTCCCGCGTGCCAAGCGGCCTGGGCGCGCGATATTTTGTCCTCGTTCTCGCGCCCGTCATCGGATTGGTGAGTGGAGTAGCGCTCGGTCTGATTTGTTGGTTGGGCGCACGGCTGGTGGTGAGACGGAAAGGTCCTGCCGCAGGGGATGCGATAAGCGGTTGACTCATATGGTCATGCGAAACTTGAGTTCCCTGTGAACTCTCACCGATCAGACCTGGAGTTGGTCTCCTGGCCCTGCTGCCCGGCGTGCGCGTTCGGTTCGGTCGGTGGGTCGAGATGCTGGCACAGCCGAGACGGTTTCTGCTTCACGCTCGGCCATGCGTCAGTTCGGGTGGCTTGTCTTGGGGGAAGAGAGGGAGTAAGATAGGCGCTGTTACGGGCAGAAGCTAGCGAGTATGGCTGAAATGACTGCACCAGAAATGCCGATGGCCGAGATCGAATGGCCTCCGACGGAAGATGAGCTTCCCTGCGACGATGGGATCCCGATGGAGACGCAACGCCACGTGCTGCAACTGGACTTGTTGATGGATCCGCTGCTTCTGTATTGGGCCGAGCGGCAGGACGTTTTCGTGGGGGGCAATATGTTCATGTATTTCAGTTTGGAGCAGGTGCGGCGGCAGGATTTTCGGGGGCCCGACTTTTTCATCGTTTTGGGGGTGCCCAAGAGAGAGCGCAAAAGCTGGGTGGTGTGGCAGGAAGGGAAGGGACCGGATGTGGTGATCGAGCTTCTGTCCGAGAGTACGGCGGCCCGGGACAAAGGGGAGAAGAAGCAGATTTACCAGGATCGTCTGCGGGTGCCGGAGTATTTCTGGTACGATCCGTTCAGTGGCGAGTGGGCGGGGTTTGCCCTGCGAGAAGGGGTCTATGAGCCGATTGAACCGGATGCACAGGATCGGCTGATCAGCCAGCAGGTGAAGCTGGCGCTGGTGCGGTGGGAGGGAACATACAAAGATGTTCCGGCACGATGGCTGCGCTGGGCGACGTTAGAGGGAGAACTGCTGCCCACACCCCAAGAGCTGGCAGCGCAGCAACAACAGCGGGCCGAAGAGGCCGAGCAGCAAGCCGCGGAGGCACGTCGGCAGGCCGAAGAGGCACGTCGGCAGGCCGAAGAAGCGGCGCGGCGTGCTGCCGAACTCGAAGCCCTGCTCCGTCGCTACCGTGAGCGCTTTGGCGAACTCTCCTGAAAGGATACAGTTCCCCTGGTTGCATCAGGTAGACCGGGAACCCGGTTCTTCAAAATCAGTCCTGGAAACACAATCACCCTGGGAAACGAAAGGATCTCCTGATCTCGTCTTCCGGGCCTCATTTCAGGCGCCGTCCTCAAGTGATTGCGGAATCGGGCCATTGGTGTTACTTTTTAGCCGTGGATAGCTCGATGAGGTAATGACCCATGAAGCTCCTTTTCCTCTGGCACCTCCACCAACCGATGTACAAGGATTATGCCTCTGGGCGATATTGGCTTCCCTGGGCGTACCTGCACACGACGAAGGACTATTTTGAGATGGCGCGAATTGTCGCATCCTTTCCCCGGTTGAGGGTGACGTTCAACCTTGTTCCCAGTCTGCTTGAAAGTATTACCGATTATGCCGCGGGGCGAGCGCTCGACTCCTTCCTGGAGCTTTTTTTGAAGCCGCCGGAGAGGATGGAGGGGGGAGAGAAGGAATTTCTCATCGAGAACTTTTTTCATCTCAATCTCCAGCGCATTCACTCGCACGCACGATATCGTGAGCTGTATGTGAAGAAGATGGAACATCGGCCGTGGAGCGATGACGATGTGCGCGATCTTCAGGTGCTCTTTCATCTCGCCTGGATGGGCGAGAGCATGCGGCGAGAGGATTCGGAGATTCGGCGGATGGTCGAGAAAGGCCGAGGCTATACCGAAGGGGATAAACAGCAGCTCTACGACAAAATGGTGTGGATCTTCCGCTCGACGATTCCCCTCTTCCGGTCTCTCTGGGATGATGGACGCATCGAGATTTCCACCACGCCGTACTATCATCCGATCCTGCCTTTGTTATGCGATGCCCGCATTGCCCGCGCCTCCGATCCGGAGATTAAGCTCGGTGACGTAACGTTCCGTCATCCCGAAGATGCCCGAGAGCAGACTCGTCAAGCCCTGGATGCGTGCGAGATGATTCTGGGGCGACGGCCCGTGGGCGTTTGGCCAGCCGAAGGAGCGGTGAGCGATACGGCGCTGGCGATCCTCGGTGAGTGTGGCATTTCCTGGACCGCCAGCGACAGTGGCGTGCTGGAGCGCAGCTTGCCTCCGGATGTCCCCCGATCCGGGGCCCATTTCCGGCCCTATCTTTACCGGGATCGGGAGCGAACCCTGACGCTGTTTTTCCGCGATCACGGTCTGTCTGATCTCATCGGCTTTGTCTACTCTCATTGGCGGGAGGAAGAAGCAGTTGAGGATTTCATCAGCCGATTGCGGGTCATTGAGCAAACACATCCTCAGGCGGTGGTCTCCATCATCCTCGACGGGGAAAATCCCTGGGAGCACTATCGGGCTAACGGCTATGATTTTCTCACGGCGCTCTATCGGCGCATCGAACGAGAGTCGTGGATCGAGACGCTCACCTTCAGTCAAGCCATGCAGAAAGTCTCCCTGCGAGGACAGCTCACCCGTATTCATCCGGGATCCTGGATCGGAGCGAACTTCAACACCTGGATCGGCGATTCGGAGAAAAATACCGCCTGGCTCTACCTGGAACGCGCCCGCCGCGTGCTGGACGAAGCGGCTCAGCATGGGGCCAGGGATATGGAGCTGGCGCGGCGGTCGCTGTGGGCGGCGGAGGGCAGCGACTGGTTCTGGTGGTTCGGCGAGCCCCATCACAGTCCTCACGACCCGGTTTTCGACTGGCTCTTCCGCACTCATCTCCGCAACATCTACAGTGGAGTCGGCGTGGATGCTCCATCCTATCTGGAAGCTCCGGTGGGCATCCACATGGGAGCCCTGGTGCGCACGCCGGTAGCTTTCCTGCGGCCAATCCTTGACGGACGCGACTCCCATTACTTCGAGTGGCAGCCGGCGGGACTGCTCAATCTTCAATCCCGCGGTCCGATGGCCCCCGCGCAGTCGTTCCTGACCTGGCTCTACTTCGGATGTGATGAGGAGAATCTTTTCCTCAGGGTTGATTTTCGGGAGAAAGCCAGTAAAGTTTTGGCCGATTCGACGCTGAGAGTGGAAATTTATTCGGCGCGGGGAGGGAAGACGCTGGAGGTTGGCGCACAGACACGATCGGAACAAGCGGCAGTGAAGGACATCGTGGAGCTGAAGATCGGTCTGGCCGAGGTCGGTCTCGCCTTCGGCGAGAGTTTCGATCTCGTGCTGATCCTGCGCCGCGATGGGGAACTGGAACGCTACCCCCCTGGCGGAGTGGTGAAACTCACTATGCCCGAGCGAGATTTCGAGAGTGAGAATTGGTGTGTGTGAGCCAGAGGAGTCATTCGGGGAAGGAAGGAATAAGTCATGCGTGAACTGCGATTCGATCCGCTACGAGACCGATGGGTCATCATTGTGCCGGACCGGGCGCGACGACCGAGCGACTATCTGATCGAAACGGGAGCCGGAGAATCCGGCGATACGCACGCGGCGGCCTGTCCCTTCTGCGAGGGGAACGAGGCCAAGACGCCCTCGGAGATTCAAGCCATCCGACCGGCGGGCACGCCACCGAACACGCCGGGCTGGCGCGTCCGCGTCGTCCCCAATAAGTTTCCCGCTCTGCGCATCGAGGATCAGGCAGTGCGCTATGGCGTCGGCATCTTCGATGTCGTCAGTGGAGCGGGCGCCCATGAAGTGATCATCGAGACCCCCGATCACACCAAGAGCTTGGCCGATCTCCCCGTCGAGTGGATCACCGACGTGCTCTGGTGTTATCGAGAGCGGATCCGCGACCTTTATCGTGATTCCCGGCTGCGCTATATCCTCGTCTTCAAAAACCATAAGCGGGAAGCCGGTGCTTCCCTCGTTCACACTCACTCGCAGCTCATCGCCACGCCAATGGTGCCGCCCACCGTCAAGCAAGAGCTGAAAATCTGCCGGGAACATTTCGTCACCAAGGAACGATGCTTCATCTGTGATCTCATTCGTCAGGAGCGAAGTCAGGGCGAACGCATCGTCTATCAGAGCGACGACTTCCTCGTCTGGGCACCGTTTGCTTCGTCGTTCCCCTTCGAGACGTGGGTCCTGCCCGTGCACCACGGGCATGATTTCTCCCGCTTGAGCGATGAGGAACTTCGGGCGCTCGCCCCGGTCGTGAAAGTCAGCCTGCTCTCGCTCAAGAATCTCTTGAATGATCCCCCCTACAATTTCGTCCTCCACACGAGCCCGCCTCCCTTCAAGCGACCGGGACATGCCGATTACTGGAGTTCCATCGAGTTTGATTATCACTGGCACATCGAGATTGTTCCCCGTCTGACCCGCATCGCCGGATTTGAGTGGGGAGCGGGGCTTTTCATCAATCCCACCCCGCCCGAAGCCGCCGCCGACTATCTCCGGCGAGAAATCAGCGAGAACATGAAGACAAATAACTTCTGAACCCGGTCCGGTGCGCGTCCAGTCGCCCGGGCTCAGGTGTGGGTGAGGATGATCTGCCAGAAGATCAGATCGCCCTCCACCAGGTTGAACTGCCGATCCCGTACCTCCAATCGCCAGGTCCCCAGCGAATCCTTCCCGTTGAAGACCGACAGCGGGGATTGGGGACGGAATCGTCCTGTGTGGGGAGCCGATCCCGAACCGATGGGCTGGGCCGCGCTATCGTCGAGAATCGTATCGGTATAGTTCACGCCGGAGCCAGCACCGGACAGGAGCACGACGCGTGTGCCGTCCGGCCCGACGAGCGCCACTTCCAGATCGGATACGCGGTTGTGATCAATCGTCAGTTGCACATCGAGATCGGTGATGGTGAAGCTGTCGCTGATCGTCAGCGTGGATGTGGTGACCGGGGAAGGCCCGACGGCCTCGTTGATATGAAGCGGAACGTTGGTGCTCTCATACGGTGTGCGCGACGTGCCGGGCGAGGTCGTCGTAATGGTTATGTCCCAGGACAGGAGCCGACCGGGAATGACGTTATTGGGTGGAAACGATGTGTCCCTCACTTCCAGCGTCCAGGTACCAGCCGCATTGGCCAGGCTATCGAACGTCGCCAGGCTTCCTTGAGGCTTGAATCGCCCCGTGTACGGAGCCGATCCTCCGGTGATGACTGTGGCAGCTTCATCGTCGAAGATCGTGTCGGTGAAGTGAGCCCCTCCCCCAACGCCAGTCACCAGCGGCACCCGCGTACCGTCCGGGGCAACGAGAGTCATCTGAAGTTCGGACACATTGGGGTGATTGATGGTGACGCGAACATCGAGATCGGCGATGGGAAGCGCTTCCGAAACGACCAGCCGCGATGTGATCGTCGGATTAAAGGCCGGAGGCGAAGATTGAAATTCAAGGATGTCTTTAGGGACATCGGTGCTCGCAAACAGCGTCTTGCGCGTAGGCGGTGCTTCGCTCGTCAGGACGAGTCGCCAGGAGATGAGCGCTCCGGTGTTGCCCGACCGACTATCGCGGATGATGAGCGTCCAGACACCGAAGGAGCTTTCCCCGTCGAAGGCCGATAGCGACTGTTCGGGCTGAAACCGCCCGGTGAAGGGGGCCGATCCCGCCGCGATCGGGACCGTTGCTTCGTCGTCGAGAATCGTGTTGGTGAAGTTATTCCCGAAGCCACCGACGCCGCCAAAAAGTCGCACGACTGTGTTCGCGGGAGAAACGAGAAAGACCGCCAGGTCAGCATCCGCCGTGTGGGTGATGGTCAGCTCAACATCGAGGTCGAAGATCGTCACATTGGAAGGGATCACCAGGTTGGATCCGACGAGGCTCGCGTCGGGGATGACTTTGGGGACGTCCCCGCTCGTGAACGTCGTGGTAATCAGTTGAAGAATGCGAAGCGTGAACGATTCCTGAAACGTCCCCTCGTTACTGACCAGGAACAAGCGAAAGCTGATCGTTGTTCCCCGGGGCACCGCCGGGTTCACGCTGAAGACAAACGGCGAGGTGTTGGCCGCCGACGTCCCGGCGGGAATATCGGGATAACTGGCCACGCTGGTGATGACCGACACGCCCGGCGTGAACACCGAGAGCACGCCGGAGATGCGCGTCGCGCTCGTCGTTCCGTTATTTTTCACCGTGATGGTGAGGGCAATGGTCTCGCCGGGATCAATGATGCGATCCCCATTGCCGCCGCTTCTGTCGTCAATTGATGTGGCTTGAATGACAAGCTGGGGAAGAGCCCGCGCCTGAAGCGGAACACCAACGGAGAGAGTCAACAGCACGATCATCATCCCCTTCGCTGTCACACGATGCACCTGCGGTTGTCGTCTCATAGCCGCTCTCCTCGGGACATCCTCGTCCCTGAATGATAAAGAGTGGATCCACCATAGGTGAAAGATCGCGTGCCGTCAATGGTTGCCGTCCACGGTCTTACCCGCAGACGCGGGTGATGGCCGAACGCCGGTGCTCCGGCTGAATCGGCGTCGGACAAAGAGAGTGAGGAAGCCCAGCGCCATCGCTGCGCCCACTGCGTCAAGAACGACGTCGCTGTAGGTGCCGCTGCGCGTTGCCGTCCACGTTTGCCGGTATTCGTCCACTATGGCCCAGGGCACAACGATAGCGAGCGGGCGAGTCACCCACCGCCAGTCCCACGCGTGGGAGGCTCCCCACCGGAAGGCGCGAAACCAAAGAGCGGCGAAAATACCGTACTCAACAAGATGGCCCAACTTTCGCACCAGACCGTGAAGCCGGAGGATCGTCTCGGGCGATGCTTCGGGAAACATCCACTGCAAAAGCGGCACGATGAAACGCGAGGTGTGCGGCATCCCCAGCATGTCGCCGGAAAATCCCAGGATCATCACCCCCCAGATTATCGGGGGCACCCACCGCGTCATCCCCTCCCGAGAAAGTGGGCGATTCACACCGATTCTCCCTCGAAAATCCCTCGCCCACAGATGAAAGGTCCCCACAGCATCGGCGGGAAGATCATTGTTTGTGACATCCGTGAGCACATGCCGATTTCTCAAACAATAGCCCGCGAGACACCCGAAATGACGCGGAAAAGTTCTCTTCGCTTCCGGGTGGTCCTCCCTCGCTCCGCGAAAAGCTCCTCCGAAGACGGCTTGTTCCTTACATCGTGCCAGGCGTCAGCGCATGAGCACACTCAGCGATTACTTCCTCCCTTGAAAATAATCTCCCAACGGATGAAAGGTTCCAACGAATCGCTCCTCAGTTGGCCTTTTTCATCCGTCGGCAAACGCAACTTCATCCTTCGTGGCATGCATGAGCGCACGGGCGATCTCTGTGCGAAGGTTCTTAGTGTCGCAAACGGAGACGAAAAATGCAAAGGTCTTTCCCTTTTTTGGGGTCTCCCGTAAAATGTCGGCTGTGAGGAGAGCGATGATGGACGTACTGACAATCATCCTTTTCATTGCCGTCTACATTATCCTGACGCGCTATATTTTCCCGCGCCTGGGAGTGCCAACGTGAGCTGCACCTGCGCGCCGCCGCGGATCGGCAGGCACGGATTCGCAGAAACAGGACAACAACCGATGTCGGTGATGTGGCGTGGGCTTTTGAGCCTGCGCATAATCGGAGATGGGAGGATTCGCCCTTCAGTTTCATTTCGGAGAGGAAGGGGGCTCTCTGTACACTGTCCCCGCCATGATTCGCCTGGGAGTACATGCATCCATTTCGGGCCATCTGGCCAACGCCATTGACGAGGCTGCCCGATTGGGCTGCACGACAGTGCAAATCTTCTCGGGCAACCCGCGGGGGTGGGCAGCCGATGCATTGAGCAAGGACGAAGTCCGCGCTTTTCTCGTTGCCCGAGAGCGAGGGGGAATCACGCCGCTTGTGATCCATTGCGGTTATCTCATCAACCTGGCGTCGCCCAATCCCCTCATTCGTCAAAGATCGGTCATGGCGTTTCGCCGGGAGCTAGAGCGCGCCATCGAGTTGCGGGCCGACTACCTCGTCGTCCATCCGGGAAGCGCCAAAGATCAACCCGCCGAGAGGGGCATTCACCATTGTCGTGACGCAATTCGGCGAGCCGTTCGAGGATTGCGCCTCACCCGCCTGACCATCCTCATCGAAAACACCGCCGGTCAAGGCGGACAGATCGGGCGGACGCTTGAGCAACTGGCCGACCTTCTGGAGGGGCTCGATGATCTGCCGGTGGGCCTTTGCCTCGATACGGCTCATGCCTATGCTGCCGGATACGACCTTTCGACGGAAGCCGGAGTCGGGGAGTTCCTGTCGCGTGTTGACTCGGCGGTCGGCATGGACCGCATTGCCGTCATTCATGCCAATGACACCTGCATTCCACTCGGCGGTCGGCGCGATCGCCACTGGCACATCGGCCAGGGTCAGATCGGCCTCACGGGCTTCCGGGTGCTCGTCAATCACCCGATACTCGGCCATTGTCCCTTCATTCTCGAAACGCCGAAGAAGACCCCCGACGACGATCCCGCCAATCTCGCCCAACTGAAAAAACTGGTTGCCTCGATTCGGTAACCTGTGCTAGCCTAACGGGCGTTCGGTGCTGTTGACGATGCGAGACCAAACGAGGACGAGCGAGCAGGTCACCGGAGAGCAATGAGCGTTCGAGCGGAAACGGTTTCGCGCGGGCTACTGATCATCCCCCGTCAGAAACCCCTGTCCGATGAAACCATCGGTCAGACCCTTTCGTATCTGACCGAGGATTTTTCAGGAAGGAAGGAGAGTGAGGTATGAGACATAAGACAAATATGCAACGACGATATGTCGCCGCGATCTTCGGAGCGTCGCTTTTATTCTCCACCGTGAGCACCATCAGCGCTCAGAATCAGCAACCTCCCCCGACGCCGACTCCCGCTTCATCGCCGCAAAAGACCGAGTTCGGGCGGATCAAACCGTTGACTGTGCCCCGCGTCGGGGTCAATCCCGATCAATTGATGTATCTGTCACTGCACGACGCGATCCTCAAGGCGCTGGAGAACAACAATCAAATCCAGATCGAACGGACGACGGTTTTGGGCAATGAGATGAGCCTCAAAGCGGCCACCGGGGCTTACGACATCACCGTGGGAGCCGACCTCAATGCCCAGACGGCCACGCGCCCGACGACCAGCTCCTTCACCACCGGTGCGGGCACGCCGTCGTTCACCAATCGGTCGCTCACCTATAACTTCAGCGCCCAGCAGTTGTTGCGGACCGGGGGCACCTGGCAATTTCAAATTCAGAATCTGCGCCAGACGACCGATCAAGTTTTCGTCCAGCGATTCCTCGGCATTGAAACCCGCGATTCGGCGGTGGCGTTCAATCCGTCGTTCACCTCCTCGATCAGCTTCAACCTGCGGCAGCCGCTCTTTCGCAATTTCCGCATTGATCAAACGCGGCGGCAGATTCAAATCTCCCAGCGGGCGCTGGACCTTTCCGACAGTGCGTTTCGCCAGCGGGTGATCGAGATCATCACCCAGGTGCAAAACGCCTACTGGGATCTGGTCTTCGCCATTCGCAATGTCGAGATCGCTCAGGAGTCGCTGCTGCTGGCCAAGACCAACCTGGAGAACAACCGCAAGCAAGTGCAGGCCGGAACCCTGGCTCCCATCGAACTGGCTCAATCGGAAGCCGAAGTTCAGCGTCGGACGCAAGAACTGACGCAGGCCATCGGCAATGTCACCGTCGCCGAGAATACGCTGAAGAATCTCATCCTGGGTGATCCGAATTCCTCAGAATGGACGGCCAATATCGTTCCCACCGAAAACATCGAGTTTCTTCCCCCGGCGATTGACCTGGAGAGCGCGTTGAAGCTGGCGCTGGCCAATCGTCCGGAACTCGAACAGCTCCGCTTCCGCAAGGAGCAGAATCGGATTGATCTGAAATATTTCGCCAACCAGAAACTGCCGCAGATTGATCTGGTGGCCAGCTACAGCAGTGCAGGTCTGGCGGGAACGCCCACGAAAATCACCACCATTAAAGTTGACGAGGAAGGCAATCCCGTCCGCGACGAAGAAGGGAACCTCGTCCTCGAACAACGACCGCGCGATGTGCCGCCGCAATTCATCGGAGGCGCGGGCAAGGCGCTCCGCACCGCCTTCTCCAACGATTTCCGCACCTACAGCTTCGGTCTCTCGTTTAGCTTCCCCATTCGCAATCGCGTGGCCGAGGGGCAATACGGGGCGGCCCTGGCGCAGAGTCGCAGCCTCGATTTCCAGGAGCGGCAATTGATCCAGTCCATCAGCGTGGAAGTCCGAAATGCTCTTCAGCAGGTGGAAGTTGCCCGTCAGAACATCGAAGCCGCTCGCGCCGAACGCATTTCCCGCGAACGTCAACTGGAAGGCGAGCAGAAGAAATTCGAGGCCGGCCTCTCGACGACCTTCTTCGTCCTGCAATTTCAAAATTTCCTTTCCCAGGCACGGGCCCTGGAACTCCAGGCCCTGGTCAACTACAACAAGGCGATTGCCAATCTCCAGCGCGTCATCTCCACCACCCTCGATGTGCACAATATCCAGGTGTCATCGCGGGGGAAGTAGGAATCGGGATGATTCTGGCATAGCCAGCACGGATTCACCCGATAAAACTAAAACGGCAAGAGGCGGCGGGATAATTGCTCCATGAGCCCCCGCCCTCTGCCTCTCATCGAGCGCGGGGGACTTAGGCCGCGCCCCTCACCGGGAACCGCGCAGGAAATATTTCTTGACATCAACATCCCCAATCGGTATACTGGCGAGCGATTTTGCTTCAAATCCTATAGCAGGGCGGAGAAACGAGTTATGAGAAAGGGACTGGTTGTTGTAATGATGGCTGCATCAGTGTCAGGGTGGCTTATCGGTCTGGCCGCGCCGGCCGTGCTCTTCATTGTGCTGACCTTTCTCGGCTTCGGGACAGGCGGCATTGGACTCACGGCGTTGCTTGGAGTCCTCTTAGCTGCCCTTGGTTTCGGTGGCCCCGCGGATGTTGTCGGTCTTACTCCGGCGCTCTTTGTCTTTGGGCTGTAATGATAACTGTGGCAGACTCTGGCTTTTGATCAACGATATTCTCTTGCGGAGGAGTCTATGAGGAAGGTGTTCGTAACGCTAGGACTTGTCGTTGGACCCGCCGTTTTCGCCGCTTCACTGGGCGTTATGCCTCACCTTATTTTTCTGCTGGCGCTCTTTTTAGTAGCCTCGGTGATTGATCCAACGTTTTCGTTGGTGGGGATTGGGTTTATCGCGTTGATCCCGATCGCCCTTTTTGCCCTCCTTTCGTTCCTGGGAGGCGATGTCCGGGTTGACGATCCGCTCAACTTCTTCCTGTAAGAGTAACCGTGCCGCCGTGGTGTCACACGGCGTAAAGGGGGAGCAACTCTACCGGCGGGATCGGTGGCAGGCATGAGACAGGGGGCAAGCGTTGACTGCGGCTCCGGTAGGTGGGGTGCTCCCCTAGGTTGTAGTATTCAGGCTTAGGCTTAGCCCCCTCGGACAAGCGCGTTCCACGTGCGATAATCCTCTGCATTTTGCCGCTTTTCTCCAGGAAGGCGGAATAATTCTCGCCAAATCACCCGCATTCTTTGGGACTAAGAACCAGTGTTGACTTTATGATCCAGAGTTCGCACAGGAAGGCTCATGTGTGCTCGCGGAGGCAGAAAGTCTCTCAGTGGGTCGGCGAGGGAAGAGGTTTGTGCAGGGTTACAGTTGGCTGTGGGTACGCATGTGGAGAATCTGGCCATCGGTCTCGAATGTGATCATGCCGTCGCGGCCTGTTTGCAGGAGGCAGACTCCCCGGGCGCGATAGCGTTGCACCACATCGGGATGGGGATGGTGGAACGGACTCCGCTCTGGAGCCGTGATGATCGCCCATGCCGGCCGGACGCGGGTGAGGAAGGGCTCGGTGCTGCTTGTGCGACTGCCGTGGTGCGGGACCTTCAGCACCTGACTGTGGAGATCGAAGCCGGTCTCAAGCAGTGCGTGTTCCTCGGCCCGCTCGATATCTCCCGCCAGGAGAATTGACATCCGCCCATAGCTTATGCGCAGGACGAGCGACCGGTCGTTACTCCATCGAAGCGGTGGCGCATCCTGGCGCGGCGGCCAGAGGACGACAAACTGCACGCCCGCTATCTGAAAGCGGTCTCCCATGCCCAGGACCTGGACGGGAATCCGTCGAGAATCGAGTACTCTCATGAACCGGTCAACCCGCGCGTCAGCCACAGGGGGCTGAGCGATTAAAACTCTTCCCACGCCGAAGTTTTTCACCACGGCGAAGAGGCCGTCGAGGTGATCTGCATCCGCATGCGTCAGAACCAGATAGGCGATCCGCTTGATGCCCCGTGACCAGAGAGCTGGTGAGACGGCTACTTCGCCGACCGACCGGCTGTCATCGGTGAAATCGGGCTCCATTTCCCCTGTGTTACCCCGAGCGGTGATCGTCTCGCTGGGGCCAGGTCTCGGTTTTCGTGCAATCTCCTCCCATCGGAACTCCCCGCCTCCATCAACGAGCATTATCGTTCCATCCGGCAGCTCTAAAAGAGTACAATCCCCATGCCCTACATCGAGAAAATGGAGGCGGAGCCATCCCTTTTGATAGCGGTGGCTGACGGGATACGTGGCGATCAACAAAAAGCTCACGACCCAGGCCACTGCAACGAGATGCGGCAGAAGCCGCCGTCGGCTGCGGCGCGATCCCACAGGCAGGATGGCTTTCTCCTTCGCATGCTGCCGGGGATGAAACGTCACCGGTTGCCAGCGACTCAGTCGAACAGCCCAATAGACGAGCGTCGCAAAATAGACGACATAGATCACGACCCCGGGACCGGAATACTCGGGCACGCGAAAGCTCGCCCCGCGAAAACTTAACGGGAAGTCGAAGCTTCGCATCATCGCGTCGGTCAGCCGATCAGTGACACGTCCAACCAGATAAGCCAGTGGGAGGTCCATCACCGATAGCCCCAGCGCCAGAATGGCCGATGATCCGATCAGGGTCACAAAAAGGGCGATGACAACGTTGAGGACAATTCCCGCCAAAACGACGCGATGGAAATAGATGGCCATGAGCGGCAGAAGCGCCATCTGAGTAACGCCGGAGACGAGCAGGGAAAGAACGCAGAAGCGCACGAGAGGCTGAACTCCCGGCAGGCGACCGAGCCAGCGAGCTGCGTCAGCTTTGTCCAGGCGAAATCGAATCGGCGATGCCTGCTGGTCACGCTGAAATCGGCGCTCATCCCAGAAGAGCGTTTCCGCCAGGAATCGCACAGCAGGCGGGCAGGACGGCGGTTCCGGCGTCTCAACCGTAGGTCGCCACTCGCCGATGGCCCGAAGATGACCAACGAGGGGTAGACTGAGCAGGACGATGCTGAGCACGGCGAGAAAGGTCAGCTGAAAAGAAGGCGAAGTCAGCTCCTGTGGATTATGACTGAGCAGTAGAAGCGCCGCCAATCCCACCGTGTTGACCGGCTGAGCCTGGCGAAAGACAAACGGGGCCGCGAGCATCACCGTCATCATCACCGTCGCCCGCGTGACCGGAGCCTGTCCTCCAACGGCGACGGTGTACGTCCAGAGGAGAAAAATCGTCGGCAGCGCCCGCAGCGCCCACCGCCGCGTGTAGTGCGAGATCAGCCAGAGGATCGCTCCGGCAATGGCCGCGATATGGGCTCCCGAAATCACCAGCAGATGAAAGGTCCCGCCGGCGCGGAACCGTTCGGCAGTCTCTTCGTCGAGGAAATAGCGATTCCCCAGCAAAAGGGCTTTGAGAATGCCGGCCGTGCGGGCAGAGAACAGTTGGTCAATCCGCCTCTCAGCAGCCTCTCGGAGATCATAAACGACGGTCCGAAACGACAGCGACTCGTTTCTTTCCAGCAGGGTGATAAGCAACGGACTTTTCACCACCCCGGCGAGATCGTAACCGCGCACCTCCAGATACTCGCCGTAGTCGGACACACCGGGATTGCGATAGCTCCGGGGACGATTCAGTCGCGTGAGGATTCGCAGCCGGGCACCATAGCCGAGACCTGCTTCCTGAAGCCGATCGAATTCCCGTTGTGCCTCCTCATTGCTCAGCATCACCATGAGCCGAAGGCGACCGCTGGCGGGATGCGTCTGTCGTCGCGTCGTGATCCTCTCGACGCTGACATCGAGGTAGGCGCGAAGGGGAGCCCTTTCGGAAGGACTCACGAGCCGCCCGATGACTTCGACCGGATCATCCGGGCTGATCACCCCGGTATCGAGAAGGCGACGCAGACGATGCTCGGCAACATGATGAGCATGGACCCGAGCCGAGAGGGCGCCAAGCACACCATAGCCGACCAGCAACACGGCGAAGAACACAACCGATGCGACAGACCTCTCCGAGGCCGCTGCATCCGAAGCCGCATTCCGTTCGAGGCGACAAAGATACCAGTGGACGACCGCACAGAAGCTTCCGCAGGCGAGCGTAAGAGCAAGGAGCAGGGGGGCCGAGACGGTCGGTCCGAGAAACCGCCCCAGATAAACTCCTCCGGCAAACGCCACACCCATAAAGAGCAGCGGCTGAAACGTCGGGTGAAGAGGAAGGACTCGGTCACGCATGGTCCTTTTATACCGTTTCAAAAAACGTGATATGTTGTTGGGGCGTCCCTCGGGCCCCGTGTTCTTCCACCCGCGTCGTGGGCGGGGGACATATTTCTTCGCGCGCGACCTGGGATTGCCCACTCCCGCCGGTCTCGCGGGTGAGGGTGTGACCCTTGCTCTCGAAGATGATATGATGACTCTCCGTCACGGTCAGGCATTCTCATCGCAGTCTCTTTCCCGGCCCCCACACTCTGCAATCCGGTGGCTCACTTATTGGCATCGTTTCTGCTTCAGAACATGCTCATGAAGGTCGAGGTCATCCTTCATCCTGGCGAAAGCGGCAACGGAGGGTATCCCGCCGATCTTTCCACCGCGTCTCAATCTGTGCCGCGAGGTTTACGGGAGGGCGAGAGCCGACACGGGCACCCCACCCGGCTCTGGGCCACGGAGGCCGTTGAACAAGTCGCTCCGGGTTGCTGGCAAGCGGGATCCTGCTGGAGGAAGGCCGGAGGTGTGCCCGCCAGACCAACTCCCACCGCCAGCTCGTTCGTCAACATGGACGCGATAGACAAGCACCTGTCGCACATCAAACGTCCGGAGGTCCCATACACGGTAAATGTGGATCGTCCTGTGATGCCCTTAACAGGACTTTCTCCACACTTCCTCAAACAGGCGAATCGAGCCGATGGCAAATCCCGCGTAGTGGTTGTTGAAATAGACGTAGATCTCAATCCCCCGCGCGGCGAGTCGGTTGATGGCCGGTACCCACCGCTGCATGTCTGGCGTTCGATCCAGGACGAGTTCGTCCCACTCCTTTTCCTTCCTTCCCTCTTTGATGAGTCGGGCGACGAGCGCATCCATCTGCTTATGATGGCCGAGGAAGCGAATGAGGGTGAAGTCGGTGGTGACGACGTCTTTCTTCTGCATCAGCTCGTCGAGAGGCGGCATGGTGTAATAGCTGATGAGCGTCAGCGCGATGTCGTATGTGCGAAGGAGGGAGAGGAGGTCTTCGGTCACCCAGCCGGGATTTCTCACCTCAACAGCATAGCGAAACTCACGGGGGAGCGTGGGCAGGAAAGTCCGCAGCCGACGGAGGAAGTCCTCGCCGGTCCGATACTCGTGCTCATCTTTTCCTTTGGCGACGTAGGGGAATTGAAAGACGAGCGGGCCCAGCCTGTCGCCGAGCCGCTCCATCGTCCGAAGAAACTGCGTCATCTCCCGGTCGCAATCCAGGAGATATTTCTTATGGGTGATCGTTTGAGGCACTTTAGCAGCGAACCGGAAGCCCTCCGGCGTGCGCTGCCGCCATCCGTCCACCAGCGCCGGTGAGGGCGGGTGATGCCAGGTGGCATCAATTTCCACCGTATCGAAGTGGCGGGCGTAATAGCTGAGGAAATCAGCCGGTTTGAGTTCTGGGGGATAAAAAACGCCGTACCAGTCGGGCGATGACCAGCTTGAGGTGCCGACGTGAACCGTCGGAGGGAAAGGACTCGCACGAGTCATGATGCCGTATCCGGTGCCGAGTCGGGCACCGTCATCCCCATGATGTGGTATCCACCGTCAACGAAGATGATCTCTCCGGTGATGCCGCGCGAGAGATGGCTGACGAGGAAGAGGGCGACATCAGCGACTTCGCTCGGATCGGTATTTTTGCGCAACGGAGCCGTTTGGCTGACGTGTCTGAGCATCTTCGTGAAGCCGGGAACTCCGCTGGCCGCCAGCGTGCGAATGGGGCCCGGCGAGATGGCGTTGACGCGAATGCCCCTGGGACCCAATTCGTAGGCCAGATATTTCACCGCCGACTCCAGCGCCGCCTTGGCTGCTCCCATGATGTTGTAGCCGGGCATGACGCGCTCGCTTCCCAGATAGGTGAGCGTGACGATGCTGCCGTGACCCTCCATCAAGGGGGCCGCCCGCCGCGCCAGTGCAATGAGCGAGTAGACGCTCACGTCATGAGCAATGCGGTAGCCCTCGCGGGAAGTGTTGATGAAGTCGTTCTCCAGGTCCTCGCGGGGCGCAAACGCCACCGAGTGGACGAGAAAATCGAGTTGCTGAAACTCCTGAGCCACCGCCTGGAAGACGGCCTCGATCTGAGCGTCATCCGAGACATCACAGGGGAGAAGAAGAGGATTATCCAAAGTGGCGGCCAGCTCGCGCACGTTCTCGCCCAGTCTCTCATTCTGATAGGTGAGAGCCAGGCGTGCTCCGGCCTGAGCCACTCGCTGGGTGATCGCCCAGGCGATACTTCGCTTGTTGGCGATTCCAAAGACGATTCCTTTTTTCCCTTCCAGCATGGCCACAACGATAATCAATCGCCGGGCGAGCGTCAAGCATCTCCCCGCGCAGGCGATGCCACCGGGATGCCCCTCCGCACCGAGACTGGCAAAGAACCGTCTTGTCCAGACCGAACCCGTCTGATAGATTTATCCCCCGACGACGTCGAGAGAGAACGAGCATGCCGATCTACGAATATCAGTGCGAAGTCTGTCAGGAGAAATTCGAGAAGATCGTCTTCAACGCCGAGGCCGCCGTCGTCTGTCCCCGGTGTCACAGTCAGCGATGCGAGCGGCTTCTTTCGACTTTCGCTTTCAGTCTGGGCGGTCGTTTCACTCCGAGCGCGATGGCCGGCGGATGTTCGGCCTGCCGCGGCGGCGGTTGCGCCTGTCACCACTCGTCATCGGGACGATGAGGCGGCCGAGCGGGGAAACCTTCCTCGTGGAGTGAAAGATGGCCATTGAGGAAAAACTTCGGGTGTTGAGCGAGCGTGAACGCCTGGCGGAAGCCGGTGGGGGAGCCGAGCGCGTCGCCCGTCAACATGCCGAGGGAAAATTGACGGCGCGCGAGCGCATCGAGCTACTGCTCGATGAAGGCACGTTCGAGGAGTTCGATAAGTTCAAAACTCACCGGTGCACGGATTTCGGCATGCAAAATGAACGCTATCTCGGCGACGGAGTCATCGCCGGATGGGGCAAAATTGATGGGCGCACGGTGTTCGTCTTCGCTCAGGATTTCACCGTCTTCGGCGGATCGCTCTCCGAGAGCAATGCCGAGAAGATCTGCAAGATCATGGACCTGGCAATGAAGGTGGGCGCTCCGATCATCGGCTTGAACGATTCCGGTGGAGCGCGCATTCAAGAAGGCGTGGCATCACTGGCCGGCTACGCCGACATCTTCCTGCGCAATGTGCTCGCCTCCGGCGTCGTTCCTCAGATCTCCGCCATCATGGGACCGTGTGCGGGAGGAGCCGTCTACAGTCCGGCGCTCACCGATTTCATCATCATGACCAAAAAGAGCAGCTACATGTTCATCACCGGACCCGACGTCATCCGCGCCGTCACCCATGAGGATGTGACCAAGGAAGACCTCGGTGGAGCCATGACGCATAACACGCGCAGCGGCGTCGCCCATTTTGCTGCCGAGGATGATGAGGATTGTCTCCACCTCATTCGAGAGCTGCTCTCCTTCATGCCGTCGAATAATCTCGATGATCCGCCCCGGCGGGTCTGTCATGATCCGATTGATCGGGTGGAGGAGCGATTGAACACGATCGTTCCGTCGGAGCCTCATCTCCCCTACGACATTCGGGACGTCATTCATCTGGTCGTGGATGATGGGTATTTCCTCGAAGTCCAGGAGCACTTCGCCCAGAACATCGTCATCGGGTTTGCCCGTCTCAATGGCCGGCCCGTGGGGATCGTGGCCAATCAGCCGGCGGTGCTGGCGGGCGTCCTCGATATTGATGCCTCGGTGAAAGCCGCCCGCTTCGTGCGTTTCTGCGATTGTTTCAATATCCCGCTGGTGACATTTGAGGACGTACCGGGATTTCTTCCCGGCGTGGATCAAGAACATCGAGGGGTGATTCGACACGGGGCCAAACTCCTCTATGCGTTCGCTGAGGCGACGGTGCCGAAGGTCACGGTCATCACCCGGAAGTCCTACGGGGGAGCCTATTGCGTCATGGGGTCCAAGCACATTCGCACCGATGTCAATTACGCGTGGCCGACCGCCGAGATCGCCGTCATGGGCCCTGAAGGAGCCGTCAATATCCTCTATCGTCGTGATCTTCAACGGGCAGCCAATCCCGAGGAACTGCGTCAGGCTCTGATTCGCGAGTACGAGGAGAAGTTCGCCTCGCCCTACGTGGCGGCGGAACGGGGATTCATTGACGAAGTGATCGAGCCGAAATGGACCCGACTGAAACTCATTCGGGCGCTGGAGATGCTCGACACCAAGCGGGATACGAATCCGCCAAAAAAACATGGCAATATTCCGCTCTAGGAAACGACCGGGATTGTTGGTTTCTCCCCCTGGCCCGCGCCGAGGGCGGAACCGGCTTCCCGCTCGGAGAGCGACACCGGAGAGCATTCTTCATGATGGAACCGACGCGGTGGAGCGATCTTCTCAGGCAGTGGGTGCCGGGATATGCGGGGTATGCTGACCGGCAGCACCGCCGCGCATGTGAGACAGCCTATCGTCAGTACCTGGCCGATCAGGTGAGCGCCCTGCAGCCCCCGCTCGATCGTGTGATTCGTGCGCTCGCCGATCAGGGAAAAGTCATCGAGGTCCTCCCGCTCGAACGAACGCGCCAGCGATTGGCCGATATCGAGCAGAAAATCCGCACAACCGACTACGCCTCGTCGGCCTTCTTTGAAGGAACCGTTCTCGAAGAGACTGCCCTGGACCGCCTCTACCAATACGATCTCGTGCTCATCGAGCAGGTCCGCGACCTTCACCGACAGATCGAGCAGTTCGAGCGAGGTCACCCGTCGCAGGAGGACCTGGTGGCCGGCGAGACCCTCGAAGCCGCCGCCGTTGCCCTGAGCGCTGAATTCGAGCAGCGAACCGATCTCATCCGCACATGGACCTGGAGCGAGTGAAACCTGACGGTGCCCCGGGCGCCCGGAAGGCTCACGACAGCTTCCCGGCAGGCCATCTCCCCGACGACAGGGCAGGAGTTCCATTGCGACTTCTTCCCGGCATGAGAATGTCGTTTGCTTTGAGGGTACGTCATCGGATATGACCGCGGCGATGATTGCCACTCAGCGTCTGACGAAAATCTACAATGGAACGGTCGCGCTTGATGGTCTCACTCTGACGATTCATTCCGGCGAAATCTTCGGTGTCCTGGGACCGAATGGGGCAGGGAAGACCACAACCGTGCGGTTGCTCGCCTGTTTGATCGCGCCGACATCGGGTGAGGCTACCATCGCGGGATACCGGCTCGGACGCGACGATCACATCATCCGTCGTCTCATCGGCATCGTCACCGAGTCACCCGGCCTCTACGAGCGGTTGAGCACCTGGAAGAATCTGGACATCTACGCCCGACTCTATGGCGTGAAGAACGCCGCCGCTCAAGTGGAAAAATATCTCCGCCTGCTCGATCTCTGGGACCGACGGCATGAGCCGGTGGGAACCTTCTCCAAAGGGATGAAGCAGAAAGTGGCCCTGGCCCGGGCACTGGTGCATGAGCCGCGGATCTTGCTTCTGGATGAGCCGACCTCCGGGCTCGATCCCAAGACGACAAAGACCGTCCGGGATTTCATCGCGCAGCTTCGGGACGAGGGGCGAACGATTCTCCTCTGCACCCACAATCTGGACGAGGCCGAACGGCTCTGCGACCGCATCCTGGTGCTCAAAACCCGCGCCGTGGCCGTGGATACGCCGGAAGCGCTCCGCCGTCGGCTCTTCGGTCGTCGGGTGGTCGTCACGCTCCGGGCCATTGATGAGCCAATCCTTCGAGCACTTCGTTCGCTTCCGGTCGTCAGAGACATTCGCCAGGAAAATCACCGGCTGGTCATCGAGGTGAATGATCCGGAGAACGATAATCCGCTCCTCATTCGCGCTCTCGTCGAGGCCGGAGCCGACATTCAGTTCGTCACCGAAGAGGAGCACTCGCTCGAAGATGTCTATTTGAAATTGATCGAGGAGGGGGCGGCTGGCGGGGGTGCTTCGCCCGTGACGGCCCGCCCGCACTCGCCACCGAGGCAACACGGAGTTTCGTAAGGGAGCCGGGGGATTGGTGAACGCTCACAGCAAGGGACGTCTTCCTATGTCGCATCCGATTCTCGTCATTCTGGAAAAGGAATGGGCCGATTTGGTGCGCCATCGGCTGTTGCTCGTCTCGATGATCGTGCCTGCCCTTATCCTGCTCGTCCTTCCGTTCGTGGTGGCCGTAGTGATCCCCGTTGTGGTGGGAGCGGAAGCATTTTCCGATCACGGCATCCAGCAGATGATGGAATTGTTGCGTCAGGTGTCACCGGAGATGCGCTCGCTGCCCCCGCTGGTGCAATTTCAAATCTACCTGTTCCGCCAGTTCCTCTTGCTACTGGCGCTCGTGCCGGTGATGGGGGGATTGGCGATTTCAACCTTCAGCATCATCGGCGAGAAGCAGGCGCGAAGTCTGGAACCGCTTCTGGCCACGCCGATCACGACGACGGAATTGCTCATCGGCAAATGTCTCGGCGCCGGACTGCCGGCCATCGCGCTCACCTGGCTCATGGGAGGGCTCTACGCCGCGGGAATGTGGGCGATGTGTCCGCCCGAGGTTCTGTATCACGTCATGGATGGGATGGGCTTGACGGTGATCTTCCTGATCTCACCGCTTGTGGCGATGCTCGGCTTGAACCTCGGCGTCGTCGTCTCGTCGCGGTCGAATGATCCCCGCACGGCGCAGCAAATCGGCGTGGTGGTCATCCTCCCCCTCATCGCTCTGTTCATCAGCCAGTTGCGCGGCCTCTATCTGCTCACGCTCCCGCATGTTCTCGTGGGTGCTGTACTGCTGCTCGTCATCAATGCGATTATCCTCACCATCGGCGTCAAGCTCTTTGAGCGGGAAACGATCCTCACCCGCTGGAAATAAGTCCCTTCCGCCCGGAGGCGCAAAATTTCCCCTCGCAAAAGCACGCGGGTCGGAGACGACCGTAAATATCCCCTCACGGCAACGATGGTGATGCGTCGCGGATAGAGATACGGGGTGATTCGGTCAGGACGTACGCTGTAGAGGGCATGAGTGGTCTGATGTGATTGCGCAAACCGTGGTGTCGGAAAATTTCTCGTCCGATATTTTGCCTTGCGGCGTTTGTCCGAACGCGAGGGGCGGCCCACGGAGAATGGGATAGGGCGAACTTTCCAGTCTGCGAAAAACACAGGACGTCCCGCAGAATTCGAAGCAGCGCAAACGGGCGACCCGTTGAGGAGGAGAGCGGCGGCACGGTCCCATTCGTACATCTGAGCGGTTGAGCTATGTGCGCAACTCCTTCTGGCTTTCTCTCCTCCTCATGCGCACTTCGTCTCTGTGGCGGGCGTGTTGCCGCCCTTCCCCGGAGTACTCGGAGGCGGTACAATCGGCAGCGAGGGAGAAAGGGACTCATGAGCAAAGCCTTTCGTCTGGACGAGTATCTGGCGGTGCAAAGAGAGTTGATTGATCGGGCGCTGGATGAGCTGACGCCGGAGGAGACAACACCGCCCGAGGCGATCCATCGGGCCATGCGCTACAGCCTCTTTGCCGGAGGCAAACGGATCAGGCCGATTCTCACACTGGCGACCGGCGAGATGTTCGGCGCGGGCCGTGACGAACTGCTTCCCGTTGCCTCGGCCATCGAGATGATTCACACCTACTCGCTCATTCACGACGATCTCCCGGCGCTCGACAACGACGATTGGCGGCGCGGTCGCCCGACCTGTCACAAGGTTTTCGGCGAAGCTCTGGCCATTCTGGCCGGTGATGCCCTGTTGACGCTGGCCTTCAGGACGCTGGCCGAAGCTCCACTCCGCCATCCCGAGCATTACGCGCGTGTGATCTCGGAGATCGCCCAAGCGGCCGGCACCGTCGAGGGCATGATTGGCGGGCAGGTCCTGGACCTGCTCACCGAAGGGCAGCCATACGATGCGCAAACGCTGGCGACGATTCACCGGTCGAAGACAGGTGCCCTCATCACGGCAGCCGTGCGCGTCGGCGGCATCATCGGCGGCGCCTCTGACGAAGCACTCGCCCGGCTCACCCGCTACGGGCAGTGCATCGGGCTGGCCTTTCAAATCGCCGACGATCTGCTCGATGTGACGGCCAGTCCTGCCGAGATGGGGAAAGCAACGGGCAAAGATGCTGCCCGGCAAAAAGCCACCTATCCTCGCCTGTTCGGTGTGGAAGCATCACGGGCAAAAGCGGAAGAACTCGTCGCCCAGGCCATCGAGGCCGTTCGCCCCCTGGCGGGCTCTCAGGTTCTCGTGGAAATCGCCCGCTTTATTGTGGCCCGGCGAATGTAGCGCGGACTTTCCAGTCGGCGAGAACGCTCAGGCTTGAAAGCCTGCGCTACAGGTGGCACTACTTCCTCCGACTGATCTGGCGATGGTTCTTGCTTCACTCCGGCAGGGGAAACGTGATAGACTTCGGGCGTGACCGGGGTGAAGGGTGAAAAACTGAGGATTCGCCAGGCTCCGGCGGGACGCATTGTTCGCTCGGTCAAACAGGTGGTGTTTGTCCTGAGCCTGGGCGGGCTCTTTGTTCTGAGTACGTCGGTGGCCATTTATCTGGCGATGCGCCAGCCTCAGGTGAAGACTCCTCAACTCATCGGTATGTCGCTGCCTCAGGCGCAAGAAATGGCCCGGCGGCTCGGTCTGGAACTTCAGGTGAAAAATCGTCGCTATGATGACCGTTATCCTCCCGATGCTGTGGTGGATCAATGGCCCCCACCGGGAATGACGATCAAGCGAGGTCAGGCCATGCGGGTGGTCCTCAGTCAGGGAAAGCGACCTGGACCGGCGGAAGCTGTCGTCGCGCCTGTGGAGGCGAAACCGCTGCCGGAACCTGCGGCGGAGACGGCACCTCCGGCTCCGGTTGTTAGGCCGGCTCCTGCTGCTCCGGCGGAACCGGCAGTGGTGACGGAGACGAAGCCGACCCCCGAGAAAGTTGAGAAGGCTGAAGAAAAGCGAGAACCGGTGATGACCGGTCCTCCGCCGACACCGCCTGCGGCCAAGCAACCCGAAACGAGTCCCGAGAAGCCATCGGCCCCGCCCGGAGAGCCCGCGTCGCCCGCCAGGCGTCCGGGCAAACACGGAGAGAGAAAGCCGGGATCGCACGGATGATTGAACTGGCCCCATCCATTTTGTCGGCGGATTTCGCCCGCCTGGGCGAGCAAGTCGCCCTCGTCGAGCGAGCCGGTGCCCATCTCATCCACGTGGATGTGATGGATGGGCGGTTTGTCCCCAATCTCACCGTGGGACCGCTCATCGTCGAAGCTGTTCGCCGCGTGACGCACCTGCCCATTGATGTTCATCTGATGATCGTCGAGCCCGAACGATACCTCGATGCATTCGCTCGTGCCGGTGCTCAGTTGATCTCGGTCCATCTGGAAGCCAGCCCCCACCTGCACCGCACGCTCAGCCGAATCCGCGAGCTGGGATGTCGGGCGGGGATCGCCATCAATCCGGCGACATCACTGGCGCTGCTTGATGATGCTCTGGATCAGGCCGATTACGTTCTGGTGATGTCGGTCAATCCCGGATTTGGCGGACAGCAGTTTATCCCGACGGCGCTCGATAAAGTGCGGCGCCTGGCCCAAATGATTGACGCGCGCGGGCTTCCGACGCGCATCGAGATTGACGGGGGAATCGGCCTGGAAAACTTCGCCGATGTGGTGGCGGCGGGGGCCCGAATGATCGTGGCCGGTTCAGCGATTTTTGGGGCCCCCGACCCTGCCGCTGTCGTGGGGAAGATGCTAGAATTAGCTCGCAGCTTTGAGGCCCATGCCCGGAGCTGACGCATCAAGGAGGCGGATTATGAGACGGACGACGCTGGTTGTGATTCTCGTTGCTCTCGGCATCACTGTCGCCGGGTGCGGCCGCGGCAAGCGTGT
The DNA here is from genome assembly GCA_035573895.1 of Blastocatellia bacterium. Taxonomy (NCBI): domain Bacteria; kingdom Pseudomonadati; phylum Acidobacteriota; class Blastocatellia; species Blastocatellia bacterium. The sequence goes on from DATLZR010000019.1 coordinate 30,594, forward strand.
GGTTCTCGAAGAAGCGCGACCGGGACGCGACCGTGAGCTGCTGGAACAGGGGATGACCGAGTTCGAGAAAGGAAAATATGCCGTCGGTCGGTTCCTCCTGCAGACGCTCATCAACACCTATCCCGACAGCCCGTTCGTTCCCATCGCCAAGCTCGCCATCGGCGATTCCTTTTATCTGGAGGGAACATCGGAGGCCCTCGCTCAGGCGGAGGTGGAATATCTCGATTTCGCCAACTTCTTCCCCAATCATCCGCTGGCCGATGATGCACTGCTTCAGGTCGCGCACATCAAGATGCGGCGCATTCAGCCGCCGGATCGGGATCAAAAACCGACGCGCGAGGCCGAACGCCGACTTCTCAACGTCTTGCAGCGATACCCCAACACCGACCTCAAGGACACCATTGAACGGGACCTCAAAGCCGTCCGAGAAATTCTCAGCGATCATGAGATGTACGTCGCCCGTCAGTACATGATCCGTCAACGCCTCAAAGGAGCGAAGGGACGCCTGCTGACCGTCGTGCAAAAGTATCCGACCTATACTAAATACGACGAGGCCCTCTATCGGCTGGGCATGGTTTTGTTCGAGGAAGAGGAACCCGAAGAAGCGGCGAAATATTTCGCCTGGCTCGTGCGCGAATATCCCACCAGCGAATACCGCAAGAGTGCCGCCGAAATGCTGGAGAAGATCGGCAAACCCATCCCCGAAAGCGCGGCTTCGGACATCGCTCAAACCGATGGCGAGACGAAAAAGGATAAGGGGCTTCTGGGAACGCTCTTCACGCCGTTGAAGACGCTCTTCGGCGTGGTGGATCTGAATGTGCCCAAAGAAGGTGTCCTCGTCAAGCGCGGCGAGACCGCCGAGCAGCTCATCGTCTCGGCAACGGCCTACTCCAAGCCGTCCACAGTCGTCACCCCGACGGCCACGACGGTCACCGTCGGTCCGGCCAGCCGAACCACACCGACAGGTGCCGCTCAGGGTAAACAGGAGATCACCATCGGAGCGCAGGGAGAAACGTCCGGTTCATCGGCGAAGACGCCCGCACCCGCCGACAAGGACAAAAAGAAGCCTGAGGAAAAGAAGAAGCAGTGAGCAGGACGTTTCGGTGTCAGGGGTGGATGATCGTTTCATGGCGGGTGGGGAGGAGCCGACGCGTTTCCCCTGACCTTTTGCCGGCGGTAACCTTCTCTGACCCGCACCTACTGACTCTGGGCGTGTCGGAGATTCCCCATCCGGGTGAAGAAGTGCTTTCGCTCAGTTCGTCCAGGAGGAAGACATCGTGACCCTGGAGATGGCAAAGGCTTACAATCCCCACGAGGTCGAAGACCGCTGGTATCCCTTCTGGGAGAGCCGGGGATATTTTCGGCCCGAGGTGCATCCCGAGGGAAAACCCTTTGCCGTTGTGCTGCCGCCGCCGAATGTGACTGGACGGCTTCACATCGGTCACGCCCTCAATCACACGCTGCAAGATGTGCTCGTGCGCTGGCGGCGGATGCAGGGATATGCGGTGCTGTGGGTTCCCGGAACGGATCACGCGGGCATCGCCACGCAAGTTGTTGTGGAACGTCATCTGGCGGCTCAGGGACTCACCCGTCAGGACCTCGGTCGGGAGGAATTCGAGCGTCGCGTCTGGCAGTGGCGGGCCGAAAGCGGCGGGACGATTCAACAGCAGATGCGGCGCGAGGGGATCTCGGTGGATTGGTCGCGCGAGGCCTTTACCCTCGATGAGCCGCGCTCGCGAGCCGTTCGGGAAGCCTTCGTCCGTCTCTATGAGGCCGGCCTCATCTATCGCGGAGATTACATCATCAACTGGTGTCCCCGCTGTCAAACCGCCTTGTCCGATCTCGAAGCGCCGAAGAAAGAGGTTCGGGGAAAGCTCTACTATATCGCTTACCCGGTCAAAAGCCGGGGATCCTCTTCGACGACTTCAGAGCACGAGGCCCCGTCATCGCTGGTTGTTGCCACGACCCGACCGGAGACGATGCTCGGCGATACGGCCGTTGCCGTTCATCCGCAGGATGCGCGCTATCGCCATCTCATCGGCGCGACGGCCCTCCTGCCTCTGGTCGGTCGAGAGCTGCCCATCATTGCCGATGAGCGCGTGGATGCCGAGTTTGGCACCGGCGTGGTGAAGGTGACGCCGGCTCACGATCCCGTTGACTATGAGATTGGTCGGACGCACGGCCTGTCGCTGGTCGTCGCCATTGATCGCAACGGGCGCATGACGGAAGCGGCGGGGCGATTCGCCGGACTCGACCGATACGAGGCGCGTCACCGCCTTGTGGAAGCGCTCGCCGAAGCCGGTCAGCTCGTTCGCGTCGAGGACTACACGCACAGCGTCGGCCACTGCCAGCGATGCGATACGGTGATCGAGCCGCTCGTCTCCACCCAGTGGTTCGTTCACGTCAAGCCGCTGGCCGAGCAGGCCATCGCCGCGGTCGCCGAGGGGCGAACCCGCATCCTGCCGGAAAACTGGACGAAGACCTACTTTGACTGGCTGGAGAATATTCGCGATTGGTGCATCAGCCGTCAGCTCTGGTGGGGGCATCGCATTCCCGCCTGGTATTGCCGGGCCAACCATATCACCGTGGCCCGCGAAACGCCCCCTGCCTGCACGCAGTGCGGGGATACGCAGCTTGTTCAGGACGAGGATGTCCTCGACACCTGGTTCAGTTCGGCGCTCTGGCCGCTGTCCACTCTCGGCTGGCCGGATGACACGCCCGAGCTGCGTCGCTTCTATCCTACAGCGGTCCTTGTGACGGCCTTCGATATTCTCTTCTTCTGGGTGGCACGGATGATGATGATGGGGCTGGCCTTTATGAAAGATCACCCCTCGCGGACTGAGGCGATTGATCCCGACGCGGTTCCTTTTCGCCTGGTCCTCATTCACGGGCTCGTGCGCGATCCCTACGGGCAAAAGATGTCCAAAACGCGAGGCAACACGGTTGATCCGCTGGAGATGTTCGAGCGCTACGGGACGGATGCCGTTCGCTATACGCTGGTGGCCGCGGCTCGACCCGGCAACGATGTGACACCTCAGTATTCCAAGCTGGAGACCTATCGCAACTTCTGCAACAAGATCTGGAACGCTGCCCGGTTCGCGCTCCTCAACTGCACGCCGGAGGATGTCGCCGGAGCCCGGGAAGGGACGACGGAGGAGCTTCCTCTGGTGGACCGGTGGGTGCGAAGCAAGTTGACGCGGACGATTGCGGAGGTCACTCAGGCGTTGGAGGAGTTTCGCTTTCACGAAGCGGCGCTCGCACTTTATCACTTCTTCTGGCACGATTTCTGCGACTGGTACATCGAGTTGACGAAGGCGACGGTGACGGCTCCGGAGGACTCCGCCGAGCGTCGCGCCGCCCGTGCACGGTTGGTCAGTGTGCTGGAGACTTCGTTGCGGCTCCTGCATCCGTTCATGCCCTTCATCACCGAAGAGGTGTGGCAACGGCTGCCGCACGAAGGTGAGACGATTTGCCTGGCCCCCTATCCTGTGGCCGACCGATCGGCGCTCGATCCCGAGGCGGAACGGCAGATGGGCTTGATCATTGATCTCATCAAGAAGATTCGCAATGTGCGGGCGGTCATGAACATTGATCACGCCGCCTGGTTGGATCTGCTGGTGCGAGCGTCAAGCGACGACGCCCACGACCTCGTGGTGGCGCATCGGGATCATATCCGGCGCCTCGCCCGCGTGAATCGGATTGAATTCGTCCCCACGTTTGATGGCCTGCGGCATGTCGCTCGTGACGTCGCCGGGGACGTGGAGCTGGCTATTCCCCTGGAGGGGATCATTGATTTTGAGAGGGAGCGAGAGCGATTGCAGCGGGCGCTGGAGAAAGCGGAGAAAGAACTGAACCAACTCCAGCAGCGTCTGAACAACCCCGATTTCCTCGCCCGGGCACCGGAAGACGTCGTCGCCGAGACGCGCGAGCGCCACGAAGAGCTGACCGAACGCCGAGAGAAATTGGTCGCCATCCTTCGCAGCCTGTAAGACCCGCTCCGTGCAAGCGAAGCCATTCAGACTCCCATCAATGGATATGAGGCTCACCCAATCCGACATAATCCGGTTGGTGGAAAGTTTCCTGGCCGAAGATCTCGGTCGGGGCGATGTCACGACTGAAGCCGTCGTTCTGCCCGGCGTGACCGCTCGCGGGCGCTTCATCGCCCGCCAGGATTTTGTCCTGGCGGGACTGGAGCTGGCCGATGCCGTTTTCGCCGTTCTCGATTCCGAGGTGGAAATCGAGGCTTTCGTCAGCGATGGCGACCGCGTCAAACGCGGCGATGTCTTCGCCCGCGTTGAAGGTCCCGCCGACGTGCTCCTGACGGCCGAACGCACGGCATTGAACATCCTGCAGCATCTCTCCGGTATCGCCACGCTCACGCGCGCGTATGTGGACGCGATTGCCGGGACATCGGCGACCATCGTGGATACGCGCAAGACGCATCCCGGCCTGCGCGCCCTGGAGAAATATGCCGTCGTCGTCGGCGGCGGACGCAACCATCGCTTCGGCCTGGACGATGGGATTCTCATCAAAGACAACCATATCTCGCTGGCCGGCGGCGTCAAAATCGCTATCGAACGTGCCCGTCGCTACGGCGGCTATCTCCTGAAGATCGAGGTCGAAGTCTCCACTCTGGACGATCTCAAGGAGGCTCTCGACGCCCGTCCCGATGCCATTCTGCTCGATAATATGACGCCGGAAATGGTTCGGGAAGCTGTGGGTCTGGCGCGTCAGGTAGCTCCCGAGATCGTGCTCGAAGCCTCCGGGGGGATCACGCTGGAGAACGTTCGACAATATGCCGAGGCGGGCGTGGATTTCATCTCCATCGGAGCCCTCACGCATTCGGCCCCGGCGGCCGACATCAGTCTCAAAATCGGGACAATCTGACACCGTCGGAAACACGTCCGACAAAAGCCGCACGCGTCAGCCCCTCTCTCGCCGGACGTGAGAGGGAGATTGTTCCCCGGTTGATCGCCCCGGACGTAAGTTCCGGTGGTCTCTTGAGCGTGTGAGCCATGACTTTTAAGGCCCCGCTTGACAACGCACCGAAAATCCTTAATCGTTGGGAGCGAAGTTTAACAGCTATCAAGGAGAATGGCGATGAAGATACGATCTACCGTCATCTTGCTCAGCCTCACTCTTGCTGCGATTCTCATCTCGAATGTCCGGAGCAGTTCGACTGCTCCCTTGCAGGAAGAAGGCGCGCAATCGTCCGATGTCATCAATCAAGTGCTCTTCGAGCCCAAAGAGCTTCGGCCCGGACAGAGTCTGGACTCACCCATCATTGATGTCAGCGGATTCCAGGCCGTCTCGGTCAACGTTCGCATTTTGAACTCGGATCCGAACATCCAGCGGCAGATCTTCTTCGGGCCTTTCCCGGGAGAAAGTTTTGCTCTCGCGCGCACGGATTCTTTCCTGTTGACCAACACGCTGTTCACCGTCACGCCGGTCTTCGGACCCCGCATGTTTGTGCGAGTGCTCAATCGCGGGAACTCGACGACGACGGTTCAGGGCTTCGTCTACGGGGCGAAGTAACAAAGTCCCGGCGATGCTCCGCTGGTGAAACCCGACGGTCTGCCGGCGGCATCGGAGCAGAGGGCGGAAGGTGGGCGAGGGGTGAGACTCTGCGGCTCGCGCTCTCGGAGACCGTTCGTCTGCCCTTTCGGGCGATGAAATTCATCCCTCGTGTTGACCGACGTAAACCACAGAGGAAGGAGGCCCTGCCTTTCCTCGGCTCCGGGACGGGTGTGCGGGCATATCACTGGTGGCGCATGTCGGCAAGCCCTGTGGTACAATATCGCCGGATGCGGCGAACCGGGGAACAAGTGCCGAGAGCAGCGTGCGGAGCCTTCATGCTCCCTGTGCCGATGTCGGGTCGGGGCAGAAGTGTCGCTGCTGCGGTCGCGCCGTCCACCGGATCGCTCTCCGATGCCAGATCGGGGATCGGACCGGGGAACCGAGAATCCCATCTGGGATCGTACACCGGACAGTGGAGGTGATGGGCGTATCAGTACCGTCTACGGTCATACGCAGGGGTTGAAACCGAGCCAGTTACGACGCCTTGAAAAACTATACCACCGGCGCATCCCACCGGAGCAGATCATCACGCATGAGCTGGCGCGTCAGCTCACGGAACTTTCCCGTGAAATGAATCGGCAGATCGGTCTTTTGATTGACCGCAAAGGTCACATCGTCTCGGTCGTCGTGGGCACGGCTCATCAAATTGTGTTACCGGAGTGGCAGCGCGTGCGCAGCGACCGGAGCCGATTCTGTGGAGTGCGCTGCGTTCACACGCACCTGAACGGTGAAGGGCTGACCGAGGATGATTTGACAGATCTGGCGTTGCTCCGGCTCGACCTGATGGCCGCTATTGAGGTTTTGCCGACCGGGCTTCCGGGCGTCGTGCGGGCGGCTCATCTGATGCCGATGCGACCGGGCAACGGAGATCTGACGGTGGCCCATCGCGGGTGCTCCTTCCTCGAGCCGGCTCCGCCCAGTCAGTTGAGGATCAACTTCCTGGAGCTGATTCAGTCGCTGGAGGAAGAGCTGGCGCGAAATCGGCTGCTGGTTTCGCCCCAGGAAGCGGGTGATCGAGCCATCCTCGTCGGCGTCACGACGGGATCGCTCTCCGACGCGGAGGAATCGCTGGAGGAACTGCGCGAGCTGGCCCGCTCGGCCGGCGTCGTCGTGCTCGACACCATCTTGCAGCGGCGAAAGGAATACGATCCCAAGTTCCTGCTGGGGAAAGGAAAACTCCAGGAGTTGATCATTCGGGCTCTCCAGGTGGCCGCCGACATGATCATTTTCGATCAGGATTTGACGCCGAGTCAGGTTCGGGCCATCAATGCGGCCACGGACTTGAAAGTCATTGATCGCACGCAACTCATCCTGGACATCTTCGCGCAACGAGCCCGCTCGCGGGAGGGGAAAATTCAGGTGGAGCTGGCGCAGCTTCGCTATCTCTTGCCGCGTCTGACCGAGACCGATAGCGGATTGTCACGACTGACCGGCGGCATCGGCGGGCGCGGTCCCGGTGAAACCAAGCTGGAGATGGATCGGCGGCGCATCCGCGATCGGATCGCTCATCTCGAAGCCGAGATCGAGGATGTACGCTGCAGCCGAGAGCAACAGCGCCGACAGCGGCGACGCCATCAGCTTCCGATCGTGTCCATCGTCGGCTATACCAATGCCGGAAAATCCACGCTTCTCAACACGCTCACGCGAGCCAACGTGCTGGCCGAGGAGCGCCTGTTCGCTACGCTCGATCCGACGAGTCGTCGCTTCCGGCTGTCACCGGATCGGGAGATCATCCTCTGCGATACGGTGGGGTTCATTCGGAATTTGCCGCCCGATCTTATCAGGGCCTTTCGCGCCACGCTCGAAGAAATTGCCGACTCCACTCTGATCCTGCACCTGGCCGATGCGAGCAATCCTCAGGTCGAGAAACATCTGGCGACTGTGGAGAGGACGCTTCACGAACTGGGATTCGGGCAGATTCCTCGGCTGCTCGTCTTCAACAAACAGGATATCGCGGATCCGGACACGGTCGCTTATCTCTCGCGGCGGTATCACGCCCTGGCGATCTCGGCCCTGCAACCGGAGACGCTCGGGCCGCTCGTGCGGCGCATCGAGGAGATGCTCTCATGAGGCGGGAGTGGAAGAGGATTCGTGAGGCGCTGGGGAACTGGAGCGAGCGGCTGAACCGACCTCCGGTACGGCGCTTGGGACTCGTTCTGGGCGCGTCGGCTCTGGTTCTTCTCACGACGCTCATCGTCTCGCGGTTTCCGCTTCAACGCGTTCCCCACTATGCGCTGGGCGAGATGGTGCGGGCGGATATCATCACTCCCGTCGAGTTGATCGTCATTGATCATGAGCGCACCGAGCGGTTGCGCGCCGAAGAAGCCAAGCGTGTGCCCCCCGTCTTTCGCTATTTCCCGGATCGGGCGCGGGAGGCCCGTTCGCTCCTGGCCGAGTATTTCACCGCCACGCGGTCACAACTTCTCGCCCAGCTCGAAGCGACATTTCAACATCCCACGCTCAGCCGGGAGGAGCGCAGCCGCTTCCGCCATCGGCTTCGCGCCCTGATCGCTGAGCTTCGCCTCAAAGGGACGCCCTTTCCGCTCACCGATGAGGTGGTCGAGCGCTGGGTGCGGGGAGACAGCGGCGAGGATGTTCTGCGCCGATTGGACGAGGCGCTGGACACCGTCATGAAACGGTATATTCGTTCCGATGATCCGCTGCCGGAGCTGGTGGAGAATCTCAGCGGAAACGTCACGGTGGTGCCTGCTTCCGTGGAGCGCGCCGAGACGTTCCTCCCCTCACAAACCGTGCGTGCGAGTGATCTTCTGCCGCTCGGCGAGGCGCGACGGGCGGTGGCTCGCGTGCTCAGCGAAGCCGATGAGCGGCAGTACGGACACCTGCTGCGGTCGCTTGTGCGCGTCAACTGCGTGCTGGCAGACGATCTCACGGCGCGCGCTCGACGCGAGGCCACCGAACATATTGTCGCCACCCGTCGCTATGCTCCCCGTCAGGTGATTGCCCAGCGGGGCGAGACGGTGACCCCAACCGTACAGGAGGCTCTGGACGCTCTCCGCCGTCATTTCGCCAGCGAGCGAAGCGGGCGGCGCCTGGCCGGATTGATGATCATTGTGGCCGCTCTCTACTATGCCCTCTGGCGATTCGCCGAGCGGGTTCGCGTCTACTACCTCACCTCGGTGAAGATCTTCCTCCTGGCGGCCCTGACGGTTGTGCTCCAGGCTCTCATCAATCGAATCGGGATGGCCGTTGCCAGCGGCGTCGCCTACCGCTTCGGCGATTATGATTCACCGGAAGCCTATCAGTACGCCATCCCCTACGCCACTGCTGCACTCGTTGTGGCGTTGCTCCTGGAGTCGCGGATTGCGCTCACGGTGGGAGTCCTCTCGGCCATTCTCGTGGGATTGATGACGGGGAGTCTCGGCCTGCTCGCCTATGCGTTGCTCGGCAGCATGGCGGCGATTTACGGCGTCGGGCGCTATGAGCGACGGGCCACCATCACCCGCGCCGGATGGATCATCGGTGTGGCCAACATGATCGTCACGCTCGTCCCTCCCCTGATGGAAGCACGACCCATCGTTTTCGGACCGGCCCTGTTCAGCGCCCTCTGTGGAGCGGGCGGGGGACTGCTGACGGCCACGCTGGCCGCCTTCGCCTTGCCTCCCACCGAATCGCTGTTCGGCATTGTGACCGATGTCAAACTGCTGGAGCTGTCCAACGTCGAACTCCCCTTGCTCAAACGGCTGGCGCTGGAAGCTCCGGGAACCTATCAACATTCGCTCATCGTCGCCACGCTCGCCGAGGCGGCGGCCAAAGCTGTCGGTGCCAATGCCCTGCTCGTCCGCATCGGCTCGTATTACCATGACATCGGCAAGCTCAATGATCCCCGCATGTATGTGGAGAACCAACGACCGGGAATGAATCCCCATGATCTTCTTTCTCCCGAGGAGAGCGTCGAGCGCATCGTCAGGCACGTGCAGGAGGGCATCCGCATGGCGGAGGAAGCGCACCTGCCCCGGCAGATCATTGATCTCATCCCGCAGCATCATGGGACGCGACGGCTGCATTACTTCTACAACAAGGCGCTTCATCGTGCGGAAACGACCGGTCAGGTGGTGGATGAACAGCGATTCCGCTATCCGGGACCGAAACCGCAAACGATTGAGGCCGCCATCGTCATGATGTGCGATAGCGCTGAGGCTGCTGCTCGGTCACTGCGACAGCGGACGCCGGAAAATATCAGGCGCATCGTCCGCAAGATCATTGACGACATCGTCACTGACGGGCAGCTCGACGAATGCAATCTGCGGATGCGCGACCTTCGGATAATCCGGCAAACGATCCTGCAAACGCTGCTGACCATTTATCATGAGCGCGTGCCGTATCCCGGTTTTACCGAGGAAGATCTGGCCCGTATCGAGGTGAGCTATGAAGCCCTACCGGAGATTGAGACGATTTCCCAGCCCCCTCTTCCGCCCGATTTCGATCCCACCATTGACGAGAGCTGGCCGCCGCCGGCGACGAGACGGTCCGGGCGGACATGACCGTGCCCTCGTCCTCCATGTTCATCACCAGCGGAACTCGCGATGAGACGAGCCAAGATCATCTCCACCATTGGACCGGCTTCACGTTCGCCCGAGCGATTGCGGGCTCTCATTGAGGCGGGCACCGACGTCGTGCGGCTGAACATGTCGCACGGAACGTATGATGAACACGCCGCCGTTGTCTCGACGGTGCGTCGCCTGTCGGACGAACTGGGCAAGCCGGTAGCCGTTCTCCTCGATCTGGCCGGACCCAAATTGCGAACGGGGCGGCTCCGGGACGGTCGTCCCGTTGAGCTGACGACCGGCTCGCAGGTCATCCTGACATCCGCGGAGGTCGCCGGAGATGCAACGCGCCTCTCGACGAACTATCCTCGGCTTGTACAGGAAGTGCCCATCGGCGCGCGTATCTTGCTCGATGATGGACTCATCGAACTGCGGGTGGAAGAAAAAAGAGAAGGGGAGATCGCCTGCCGGGTCATTCATGGCGGGCTTCTCGGCGAGCGCAAGGGACTGAACCTTCCCGGAGTAACGCTCTCGCTTCCGGCGCTGACCGAAAAAGATCACGCTGATCTCGCCTTCGGTCTGCGGCTCGGCGTGGATTATATCGGTCTCTCCTTCGTTCGCTCAGCCGCCGATTGCCAGGCCGCGCGACGCCTCATCGAACAGGCGGGAGCCCAGACGCCCATCATCGCCAAGATCGAAAAGGCCGAGGCCGTCACAAACCTCAACGAGATCCTGGCCGCTGCCGATGGCGTCATGGTGGCACGAGGAGACCTCGGCGTCGAGACATCGGTCGAAAGCGTTCCCCTCATTCAGAAGGCCATCATCGCCGCCGCCAATCGCTCGGAGAAGGTCGTCATCACGGCGACCCAGATGCTTCAATCCATGATCGAGAATCCCCGTCCGACGCGAGCGGAAGCCTCCGATGTGGCCAATGCGATTCTGGACGGCAGTGACGCCGTGATGCTGTCAGAAGAAACGGCCGTCGGAGCCTTCCCCGTCGAAGCCGTTGCTATGATGGATCGCATTATTCGGTCCGCCGAGCAATCACCGCTCATGCGTCCGCGCCTGGCGGAGACCGTCAGCGGGGAACATTCCGGATCATCGGGTCGAGCGATTGCCGAAGCGGCTGCGTTTGCTGCCGAGGAGCTTAACGCCCGGCTGATCGTCGTCTTCACCGAAAGGGGACGGATGGCGCGGCATCTGGCGGCCCTGCGTCCAGTTCAGCGCATTCTGGCGCTCACGCAATCGCCGGCAACCGAACGCCAGCTCGCTCTCGTCTGGGGCGTCGAACCGCGCCGATTTGATTTTCTCCCGCGCTCGGATGAGTTGCTGGCAGCCTGCGACCGCCTGTTGCTCCGGGAAGGATGGGCTGCACCGGGCGAGATCGTCGTCTTGATCGCCGGTGGTATCACCGGGCTCGGCATCTCGAATATGATGAAGCTCCACCGCGTCGGCGAGTGAGCAGCAGAGCCGGTGCGTCCTCCCTTGCCCAACGGATGAAAGGGTCCATCCGTTGGCACTTTTCATCCGCGGGCAAACGCCTTGTCATGGTGGCGTGGGTGAGCACATCAACGATTCCTGCCCCCGGAGTGCGCGTCTCGGCCATGCTTGTTGACTCCGCCCCAGCTTCCCGCTCCCGGCTCTTTAGTGGCGAAGTCAACCCGTGAGCAGTTCCTGCGCGTGCCGATGCCATTCAAAGAGGGGCTCGGCATTTCGCTTCCCATCTCCACGAGCTTATAACGTGATGGTCCCCCCGGGTGCCTTACGGCGCACCGGGCCCATTCATTCTGTTGACGCGAGCGGGATTTCTGCCTCGCTTCATCTCCGGCCCAACCGACCGAGGACGAAGGCCGGGTGGGGCGCCGGGGAGCATTCTTCACGCCTTACGGCTCGCGCCGCTCGCCTCCCATGAGACGCAGCACGATAGCTTTTTGGATGTGGAGGCGATTCTCCGCTTGATCGAAGACGATGCTTTGCGGTCCGTCAATGACTTCGTCGGTCATCTCGGCGCCGCGCTCAGCAGGAAGACAATGCATGAAGAGCGCGTCCGGGCGGGCCTGCCGCATGAGGTCCATCGTCACCTGAAAGGGGCGGAGGCGTCGCTCGCGCTCGGCCCGCTGGTCAGGCGGGATGTGGTAGCTCATCCACGTATCCGTGTAGACGATGTCGGCCGAAGCGACCGCCGCGCGCGCCTCGTGCACGATCTCGATGACCGCTTGTGTCTCCCGAGCTATCGCCTGCGCGCGTGCGAGAACGGTCGCGTCCGGCTCATATTCCTGACCTTCGGGGCAGCCCACGCTCACGTGCATTCCGACGGCGGCGCCGCCAAGCAGCAGCGAATGGGTCACGTTGTTGTGTCCGTCGCCCACGTAGGCGAGTTTCACGCCCTGGAGTCGGCCTTTCTTCTCCCGAATGGTCATCAGGTCGCCGAGCACCTGGCAGGGGTGCTCGTGATCGGTCAGGCCGTTGATGACGGGCACGCTCGCGTGCGCGGCCAGCTCTTCCAGATCGGCTTGCCGAAACAGTCGCGCCATGATCCCGTCCACGTAGCGCGAGGCCGTGCGCGCGGTATCGGCGAAGCTCTCCTTTCCTTTCCCGAGCGGCGACGTGCTGAGATCGTAGTAGATCGCGTGCCCGCCCATCTGCAGCATGGCGACCTCGAACGACAGCCGCGTGCGCAACGACGGCTTCTCGAAGAGCATGAGCAGCACGCGCCCTTCGAGCGCACGAGCGACCTGGCTCGGATCGCGCTTGATCTGCAACCCGTGTTCGATGGTTCCTTCAATCCACTCGCGGGGCCAATCGGCCAGAGAGAGAAGGTGCTTCATCGCCTCATCCTCCTCATTCGGGATAAATGTGGGTGCCCGTATGGCCGCGAAAGGCCGCCAGCACGACTTCCGGTCGCGTGATGATGACCTCGCGTCCGCCGCGCTGGAGGAATGCGATGGCGGCTTCGATCTTCGGCCCCATGCTTCCGGGAGCGAAATGGCCTTCGGCCAGATAGCGTTGGGCTTCGGCGAGCGTCATTCGCTCGATGTCTCGCTCATGGGGCGTGCCGAAGTTGAGCTTGACCTTCTCGACGGCCGTGAGATCGAGCAGTCGGTCGGCTCGGAGCGTCGTCGCCAGTAGACTTGACGCCAGGTCCTTATCCACAACGGCTTCGATGCCGACGAGCGTCCCGTCCTCGGCGAGCGCGACGGGGATACCTCCGCCGCCGGCGACGATGACGATGACGCCACTCTCGAAAAGCCGAAGGATCACATCCTGCTCGATCAGACGAAGCGGCACCGGCGAGGGGACGACGCGCCGATACCCTCGATGCGCATCTTCCACGAGCGTGTATCCCTTGCGCTGCAACTCCTCGGCTTGCGCTGCCGTGTAGAACGGGCCGATGGGTTTGGTCGGCGAGTGGAGGCGGGGATCCTGCCGATCCACGACGACCTGCGTGAGGACGGTCGCCACCGGACGCTCGATGCCGCTCCGGCGGAGCAGATTGTGCAGGGTGCGTTGAATGAGATACCCCATCTCGCCCTGCGATTGAGCGACGCAGACATCGAGCGGCAGGTCGTAGGCTTTCCCCCGCGCCTCCTCGGCGCGGATGACGATGTTGCCGACCTGCGGGCCGTTACCGTGCGTGAGTGCGATCCGATGTCCGTCGCGGATCAACTCGACCACGCCGCCGAGCGATTCTTCCAGATTGGCGAGCTGCTCGGGGATCGTTCCGGCCTGGCCCGGTTTGATGAGGGCGTTGCCCCCCAGGGCGATGACGAGACGTTCGCTCATCAGGCGTTCACCGTTGTGAGGAAATCTCGAAGGACATCGCCGAGCGTCGGCGGACCGACTTCTTCCAGCTCATACGCGACGCGACAGGTGGGATGTCGAATCTGCAGGACGCGGCGCAGATCCACCGGCGTGGCCACGAGCACGACCTCGCACGGCGTGCCATTGATCGTCTCCTCCAGTTCGCGCATCTGCTCCGCGCCGTAGCCCATGGCCGGCAGTAGCGGTCCGATATGGGGATATTCGGCGAAGGTCTCGCGAATGCTCCCGACGGCGTAGGGACGGGGATCAACCAGCTCGCGCGCGCCGAACTGTCGCGCGGCGAGCACGCCGGCCCCATAGCTCATCTCGCCATGCGTCAGCGTCGGCCCGTCTTCGACGACGAGCACGCGCCGATCGCGAATCGCTTCGGGCGTATCCACGACGATCGGCAGGTTCGCCTCGATGACGAGCGCGTTCGGATTGAATGTGCGGATGTTGCGTCGCACAACGTCCACATCTTCGGGTCGCGCCGTATTGACCTTGCTGATGATGAGCACGTCGGCCCGCAGGAAGTTCACTTCGCCGGGAAAATACGCGCGTTCGTGTCCGGGCCGATGCGGATCCACGAGCACGATCTCCAGGTCGGGAACGAAGAAGGGGAGATCGTTGTTTCCTCCGTCCCAGATGAGAACATCGGCCTCTGCCTCCGCCTGACGCACGATGCGCGCGTAATCCACGCCGGCGTAGACGATCACGCCGTTGCGCAAATGCGGCTCGTATTCCTCCATCTCCTCGATGGTGCAGTTGTAGCGGCGAAGATCATCGAGCGTCTCGAACCGTTGCACGACCTGCTGGGAGAGATCGCCATAGGGCATGGGGTGACGCACGACGACGACGCGGCGCCCCATCTCGCGGAGCAGCCGGGCGATCTTGCGACTCGCCGGACTCTTGCCGCAGCCCGTGCGCACGGCGCAGACGGAGATGACGGGCCGGTTCGCCCGCAGCATGGTCGCCCGCGCGCCGAGCAACCGAAAGTCGGCGCCTCGCGCCAGCGCCCGCGCCGCCGCGTGCATGACGTGTTCGTGCGAAACATCGCTGTAGGAGAAAACGACCTGGTCAATCGCATGCTCCTCGATCAAGCGTTCCAGGTCCTCCTCCGGGTAAATGGGCACGCCGTCGGGATACAACTCGCCGGCCAGCTCCG
Source organism: Blastocatellia bacterium (assembly GCA_035573895.1). Taxonomy (NCBI): domain Bacteria; kingdom Pseudomonadati; phylum Acidobacteriota; class Blastocatellia; species Blastocatellia bacterium. The sequence goes on from DATLZR010000019.1 coordinate 45,642, forward strand.
GCGGATAGCGCCGCCCTTCGATGTTGGGAATCTGCGCCGCCGTGAAGGCGACCACCTCATACTGCGGGTTGTCCCGAAAAACGAGGTTGAAGTTGTGAAAATCTCGACCGGCCGCTCCCATGATCAGAACGCGCGTGCGCTTCATACGGTCGCTCTCCTCGGAAACCTCATCAAGCTTCTGAAGTGCTCCCTTGCCTTCACCCGGTTACTTCTCCGGCACCCGAAGACCGGCAGGGCTACTGCGCTTTTCCGGGACAAATCCGTAGCCAGATAAAAGCCACCGGTGAGGGGACGAGTCGGTGAATCCGGCCGCTTTCTTCATTCATCACCCACCTCCGTCTGCAAAAACGTCAACCGGCAGCTTCCCTGCCGGGTATTGTGCAAGATGCGTGCCGTACTGGGAGAGTTATACAACACCGAACCTGAATGTGAAAGATCAAATGCTTGGTCGGCGGCGGAGCGATCCCGAATGAAGGAGCACCAGCCGATTCCCGCAAGGGAGTCGAGTTCCCGTTGATTCTGCAAAAACCCTGCCTCCAGGACGGGCTGCGAAATCGTCTCGCTCTCCAAATCTCAGACGGATCGTTCGAGCACAAGCGTCCGTTCGATTCCCTGAAGATCTTTTACCACCTCAACCACCCGCCACACGGAGGCGTCAATGATCGCTTGAATCTGGCGATACTGGCCGTAGCCCATTTCGCAGATCAAAAAGCCCCCGGGAACAAGAAACCGAGGGCTTTCATGGAGCAGCCGTCGGTGAACCTCCAGCGGGTCTTCACCCGCGAACAAAGCAACGGCCGGTTCATACTCACGGACCTCGCGAGGCAGTGTGTCCGCCTCCTGCTCGGCGATGTAGGGGGGATTGGCGACGATGAAATCCGCCTGAATGGGCTGCTTCTGCTGTTGCAAGGCGGAGAACAGGTCGCTTTGCAGGAATTCGATGCGCTCGGCCACGCCATGCCGTTCGGCATTCCGTCGGGCTACAGCTAGGGCCGATTCGGAGATGTCCAGAGCCAGAAGATGAGCCGTTGGCAGATGAACGGCCAGGGCGATGGAAATGCAACCGGATCCCGTGCCGACATCAATGATGAGCGGCCGGGACGCGCGATTGCGCACGAGCACCTGCTCGACGATGAGTTCCGTTTCCGGTCGGGGGATGAGCACATCGGGCGTGACCAGGAAATCAAGACCGTAGAACTCTTGATGTCCGGTGATGTATTGCAGCGGTTCGCCTCGAGCCCGACGGGCCACAGCATCGCGGAACCGATGAAGTGTTTCTTCGGCCAGCACCTCTTCCGGTCGGGTCAGAATATAGATGCGATCCTTGCGCAGGATCTCGGCCAGAAGCGTCATCGCCGTCAAACGCGGTTCCGACACACCGGCGCGGGCGAGTTCCTCTGTGGCCGAGGCAACAGCCTGGCGAATCGTCACCATTGACGGCAGGGCGGGGATTACGGAGACAGGACCTTGAAACTGCGGGCCATGAGGTCCGTTCGGTTGCGGATCGAGCGCAGCACCTCGACCCGACCTTCAAACTGCAGGACGTAAAGAGTCGTCTCGTCGGTCTTGAGGTAGTAATAGCGGGCCAGCTTTCGCTTGCCCCGATGGGTGAACTCGAAGGTGAGGACCACGGAATCCGGATACGATCCGCCGAACGGCTCCAGCGAACCCCGAACGAATCCGGGACGGAAGCGAAAGGCCGTCTCTTCGTCGCGGGCCGCATAGTCGCGCGGAGTGACATGAGGCTCCACCTTGAACTGGCGGATGCGCAGCAATCCCTCTTCGCTGTTGTTGTAGATGATGTCAGTGACGGTATTGCCGGCTCCATCCTGATAGGTGACAGGCTCCCACTGATCGCGCAGCCGGAGGCTGTATCGTCCCTGCGGATCCTTGAACTCTCGTTCCTCCGGGCGCGGCTGTGGGGTTTGTGCCGCTGCCCACGCCAGCTCCAGCATCACGAACAAAAGGAAAGCGGAAGACCACATTGTTCCCTCTCTTTCTCTGCGCTCGCGCCGATCAGGCCTCGTGGCCCGGTTCCCCCTTTGGTCCGGCGGAGGTGCACATTCAGAAGCGCCGATTTCGCTTTCTCCGGGCCTGTGAGAAATCAGCGAGGCAAAGATCATGTGAGTTCTCCCAGCACGGCCTTCTGCGCGGCGAGGACTGTCGGGAGGCCTCGCCTGGCCAGTTCGAGCAATGTCATCAACTGCTCGGTCGTGAACGGTTGCTTCTCCGCCGTTCCCTGAATTTCGACGAAGCGACCGTCATCGGTGGCGACCACATTCATATCCACTTCCGCGCGACTATCTTCGGCGTAACACAGATCGAGCATGGGCGTCCCGTCAACAATGCCCACGCTGACGGCAGCCAGGTAATTTCTCACCGGCAGCGTGGGGAGGACTCCCTGAGCGATCAACCGTCGGAGAGCCAGCACCAGAGCCACGAAGGCCCCGGTGATCGAGGCGATGCGCGTGCCGCCGTCGGCCTGGATGACATCGCAATCCACTAAAAAGGTGCGCTCGCCGAGCTGATCCAAATCTACGACGGCGCGAAGGCTGCGTCCGATCAGACGCTGAATCTCCTGGGTGCGACCCGATAGGGCGCCACGGCTCGCCTCTCGCGGTGTGCGGGATTCCGTCGAACGCGGCAGCAGAGCGTACTCCGCTGTGATCCATCCCCGTCCCGTTCCTCGAAGAAACGGCGGGACGCGATCCTCCACGCTGACGGTGCAGATGACTTTGGTGTCTCCACAGGCGACGAGGACGGAGCCTTCGGCGAATTTAATGAAGTCGGGGGTGATCGTCAGTCGCCGTAGCTCATCGGGGCGTCGGCCATCGCAGCGGATGATGTCCTCTTGTTCCACCGATGACATCAATGTCCCTTGGGTTGCGAGGAAGAGACACTCTCACCCATCTCGGCGGCGAGTTGATCCACCTGTTGCTGCACTTCATTGAGGGAGGCCTCCAGACTCTCGGCCTCGAATGCCGCGACTTTCAATTGCTGCTCCATGTCGGCGATTTCGTTCTCCAGGCGCTGGCGCCAGGCATCCAGAGCAGCGATCTGTTGTTCTTCTTCGGGGGTGAGCGTGCTTCCCGGTGATTCCTTCAATCGGCGGGTGATGCGGGCGATCAGTTCCCGCGTCCGCGCTCGGATTTCTGCGCTCTCTCGCCGCTGTCCGTCCAGCGTGTGACGCATCTGATGAAGGCGACGAAGCAATCCCTCACGGGCGAGTCGAAGTTGCTCCAGTTCGTCGCGCAGTTCCAACAATCGTTGCCATTTCGAGAGCCGATCTTCCAGGTCGGCGGGTGGCGTCGCGAAAAGGTTCGTGTTGAACATAGTCTGCCACTCAGAAAAGAACTGGTGGAGGTGAGCGGAATCGAACCGCTGTCCGGAGGCCTTCAGCGCGAGGATCTACATACGTAGTCGCTTCTCAGCGTGTCGTCACTCGTGGAGGCGAAGCGACCCGCGCCACGAGCCACGCGATCGGCATCTGTGTCGCTGGCACTGGCCGACCGACAGCGCCAGCCAAGCCCGATGAGGTGACGTTCTGACCCTCACGCACGGGCGTTGTGAGGGAGAACGTGGCTGTCTTTAAGCAGCCATTTGATACTGCGTGTTGGCAGTTATTGTGTCCCGTGCCTGTTACGGGCCGGCACGGCCCCCGGTATGCACCTCGTCGCCTCCGTACCTCCGTCGAACCCATTGCACCCCCACTTCAGTCAGGAATTCTATCACCGCCCTTACTCGCCGGTCAACGCAGTTGTCCGTCACGCGCCGTGGCGAAGCTCACCCCTGTCAGGGGTCGTATCATCACCGGAGCGAGAGTCCGCTGTGCCCGCGGCCGAGGCCTCACTGCGCCGGGCGCGAAGGAGTTCGCAGGATCTCGGGCGGCAGCACTCGCTCCAGGAGAACTCTTCGAGAGAACGCACCCGTTGGTATGCAGGCAGATGGACCAATTGATTGAACCGATCGAGGACGGCTATAATTGCCCGTCATCATGACCGTGCCACGGAGCAATAGTGATCGCTTGTCCCCCGCATCGGTTGAGCATCGGGATGAGCGCTTGCGGGTCTCCTTCACGGACATTCCTCACACTCCTCGCTTGTTCGTTGACTTTGTCTGCAACTTCGCTCAGGTGAGCGAGTTTTATGGCCCGATGCAACGATCCGATCGTCCATTGAGCGCGTGGGCCGAAGACGTGGCGGGCCGGGCGCGCTGGCGACGTTTACTTGTGGATGTCCTGCGCGATCAGAACCGTCGCTTCGGAGGCGATGACGTCACGCAGGCCAACATTGACCGGCTGGCGGATTCCGGCTGCGTGGCCATCGTCACCGGTCAGCAAGCGGGACTCTTTACCGGTCCCCTGCTCACGCTCTACAAAGCCCTCACCGCCATTACCGTTGCGGCTGAGCTTCAGCGTCAGGGTATAGCGGCAGTGCCCGTTTTCTGGATCAACAGCGAGGATCACGATTTCGATGAGGTGAATCACTGTGGGGTCGTCGGGCGCGATGGTCAGTGGACGGAGATTCGTTATGCCGGAGCGGAGGAGGACCTCGGCAAGCCCGTCGCCGATCTCGTTCTGACAGGCGATATTGATCGGGCCATCGGCGAGTTGCTCGCCGCGCTCCCGAATTCGGAGTTCCTTCCTCAAATTGAAGCCGACCTGCGGTCGAGTTATCGGGCGGGGACTCGATTCGTCGAGGGATTCGCCCGGTTGCTGATGCGGATGCTCGGTGGTACCGGCTTGATTTTGTTCGATCCGTCGGATGCCCGGTTGAAACCGGCGCTCGTGCCGCTCTTTCGTCAGGTTCTCGCGCAATCCCGCCCTCTGGGAGCCGCTCTGCGGAAGCAAACGGAGATGCTTCAAAACCGGGGCTATCGCCCACCGATTCATCTGACCGAGGACAGCACGTTCCTTTTTTTCCGGGAGCAGGGGAAGCGGTATCCCCTGGTGTGGATGGGGGATCGAGTGGGGGTCAAGGGCGGGGCAACGACCTTCACCGAGCAGGAGGTGCTCGATCTCATCGCCGAAGAGCCCCATCGGTTCAGTCCGAACGTGGCCCTGCGTCCTCTGGTTCAAGACACGCTCCTGCCGACACTCGTTTACATCGGAGGGCCGACCGAGATCGCCTACTTCGCTCAGCTCACGCCACTCTATCCGGCTTGTGATGTGATCGAACCCGCGATCTGGCCGCGCGCGTCGCTCACACTCGTTGAATCGCGATATGCAGCGATGATGGCCAAATACGCCCTTCGACTCACCGACCTCTTTGCCGGAGCGGATGCCGCGCGTGCGGTCGTCGTAGAGCGATCTTTGAAACACGATCATCTCGATCTTTTCAATCGCGCCGAGGAGGTGGTGGCCGAGCAATTGGCTCACCTGCGGCAGATTCTCGTCGAGGTGGATCCGACGCTCGACCGACCGGCCCTCAAAGCCATCGAGAAAGTGCGCCATCAGATCGCGAGCCTCCGCCGTCATTACATTGATGCCCGCGCCCACCGTGATGCCATTCTCACCCAGCAGATTCAGCGGCTCACAACGATTCTCACTCCGGGCAGGAAATTGCAGGAGCGCGAGCTGAACGGATTTTACTTCTTCGCCCGCTACGGCTATAGCATCCTTGAGCGTATACGCCGGGAGATCGAGGTTCCCTCTCTCGATCATCGGCTCATTTTTCTCTAAACCATTTCACCGGAGGTGATGCCCCCGGCAGCGAAACACAGCCAGAACGCCATGTCGCCCCTTGTGCTTCCCTCTTTCATCGTCCGGGAGATCGAGTGCCATGCCCGGGAGACTGCTCCCGAGGAATGCTGTGGGTTGCTCGGAGGGAAGGGAAGAGTCGTGGAGAGTCTCTACCGGCTGCGCAACGTGGCCGAGACTCCGGAGACGCGTTACTGGGCCGATGTGAAGGATGTCTTCGCTGCTTTCCGCCTCATGCGCCAGCGAGGCCAAAAGTTGTTGGGAATTTATCACTCGCATCCCCGGGGGGAACCCCGCCCGTCCGAGACCGATATTCGTCAGGCGTACTACCCCGAGGCCGTCTATTTCATCATCACGCTGGAGCCGACTGTGTGCCTGCGGGCTTATCGGATTGTGGGGGGAGAGGTGGAGGATGTCTCCTACGATGTGGCGGATGACTTGCTCTGCGGTTCCACACGGTGACCGATCCCCGGGAAAGGACTGGAGAATGCGCGAACCAGGACAGTCTTCGCTCGCTCGGAATGACGAACAACGGGAAGAGCAGGTGTCGTGACATTGTCACGAGAGGTTGGGCGTCTCCCGACCAAGCGTCGAAGATGCTCTCCCGATGCAAGAGGTTGCGTTGATCCCTTCCGATGGGGCGCGCTCATCGTGAGCACCTGCTTTTCATCCTATCCGGGCAAGCAGGTGCATCGGAGTGGCAGTGCGAGGAGAACCCTCTGAACGGCGAGACTTCTTGCTTCGGTGGAAAATCGCAAGGATAATTAGGGCATGATGGATTCTTTTTGGAGGACAATTCAACATCTCACGGTCCGCGATGCGGTTGATATTTTTGTCGTAGCCTTGATGGTTTATGGGATACTCCGGTTGATCAAAAACACGCGGGCCATGCAGATGGTCTACGGGCTCATGGCGCTGGGGGTGCTTTATTTTCTTTCCTCCCGGATGCATCTGCGGGCGCTGGAATTCGTCCTCCGCAATGCACTGCTGTATATCGGCATCGCCGTCATCGTCATCTTTCAGACGGAGATTCGAGCCGGGCTCGTTCAGTTCGGAAGATATTTGCCTCGACCATTTGGAACGCGGGAGCCCCGGTTGAGCGAATACGAACGGATGTTCGAAGAGGTCCTGCTCGCCGTCACCACGCTGGCCGCGCAGAAGATGGGTGCTCTCATCGTCTTTGAGCGAACGATCGGGCTGCAAAATTTCATCGAGACGGGAGTTCGACTGGAGGCGCCGGTCTCCTACGATCTGCTCGTTTCCATCTTCCATCCTCGGGTGCCGCTTCATGATGGGGCCGTGATCATCCGGGGGAATCGCATTGTCGCGGCCAGTTGCTTCCTCCCCCTCACGCTCAATCCTCATCTCTCGAAGGAGTTCGGCACGCGACACCGAGCGGCGATTGGGGTCACCGAGGATACCGATGCCGTTGTCATCGTCGTTTCTGAAGAAACCGGGATTATTTCCTTTGTGGCGCAGGGGCGGTTATACCGGCACATGGACACGGCTCGATTGCGCCAGCTTCTCCGGCAATCGCTGGAGCCGGGAGGCGGGCGCGCGTCCTTCGCTCCAGCCTCCTGAAGGTTTTTCCACTTCTCTTCGCTCCGAGCGGGCGCCAGGCCCACGCCCGACACGGCCCGAGAGAGATACGATGGAAAGGAATGACGCACCAGGCAGAAGCCGATTTTTCATTCGCGTGATCATTGAACTCGTGCGCCGATTCCTGGTCACGGATCCGGTTCTGAAAGTCATCGCGCTCGTTATTGCCGTGCTCATCTGGTTTTCCGTCTCATCGGACCAGGAGCATCAGGACCTGACCATCTACAATGTTCCCCTCACGGTGACGGTCTCGTCCTCGGAGTTGATGGTCCTCTCTCAGGCCTATCGGGTGGTGGACGTGCGGGTGCGGGGACCGGTCGCGCTCGTTTCCGAGTTGAAAGCCGATGATCTATCGGTCTCGCTCGATGTCACTCGTTTGGGTCCGGGCACTCATACGGTATGGATCGAACCGGGCTTTGTGCGCGCGCCCGCCGGAGTGGATGTACTGCGGGTTGATCCTTCGACCGTCTCTATCACGCTGGACGCCGTGATCACGCGGGCGGTGCCGGTGAAACTTCGCCTCGATGAAGGATCGTTGCCCCCCAACTACGTTGTGGCCGGTTACGAGCTTCAGCCTCCCGCGGTGACCGTCACCGGCCCGCGATCTGTCGTGGAGAGTCTCGCGAGCCTCTCCACCCAAACGTTCAGGCCGGAAACAGTCAACTCCTCCATCAGCTCCGTCGTGCCGCTGGAGATCGCTTCATACTCTCACGTCACGGTTGAGCCGAAGGAAGTGAAAGCGACGATCTTCATCGAGGACGTCGTTGAGCGACGATTCGAGGCGCTTCCCCTCACTCGTCAGGCGGATGTCCTCTCGACTTCCGTGAGCACAGTGGATGTCATTCTTCGTGGTCCGCGGTCGGTCATCGCCGCTATTGACCGGCGACAGGTGAGCGTGTCGGTCAGCGGGCGAGGATTGAGTCCCGGCCTGCATGAGGTGACGCCGGAGGTCAATCTCCTGACAGATGTTGGCTCGCGTCTGCGGATTCTTCGCACGGAACCGGAGAAAGTTATCATCCGTGTTCGGTGATAGGAAGAGCCGTCATCCCGCCTCCCCTTTCGCTGCCTGCCTGTGCGCGGGAACCGTCACTGTGATTCTGGGAAATGGTAGATCCATCGTCGTCCCGGGTCTCCGGTTACTTCGGGCCTTTGTCTTGCCGGACGGTGTCGGGAATCCTTCGTGTCGCCGGTTCCAGGTCGGCAGGAGGGGCGGAAAAAATATCCGCGGCGGTGGGAGAGGGTGTCGGAGTCCCAAGATGAGTGGCGTCCCAGC
>DATLZR010000020.1 GCA_035573895.1 Blastocatellia bacterium
AACAGGCTGATCGGAGCCAAGAGTTCACATCGACGCTCCGGTTTGGCACCTCGATGTCGGCTCATCGCATCCTGGGGCTGAAGAAGGTCCCAAGGGTTGGTCTGTTCGCCCATTAAAGCGGTACGTGAGCTGGGTTTAGAACGTCGCGAGACAGTTCGGTCCCTATCTGGTGTGGGCGCAGGAGACTTGAGGGAAGCTGGCCTCAGTACGAGAGGACCAGGCTGGACCAGCCTCTGGTGTACCGGTTGTCACGCCCGTGGCAGCGCCGGGTAGCTAGGCTGGGCAGGGATAACCGCTGAAGGCATCTAAGCGGGAAGCCCGACCCAAGATGAGGTCTCCCTGAAGGGCCCTCGGAGACGACGAGGTTGATAGGCCGGAGGTGGAAGCGCCGTAAGGCGTTAAGCTGACCGGTACTAATCGCCCGTTCGGCTTGACCACAAAATGTGCAAGACAGCAAACCGAGGAAACAACAGCCGTCGCCGCTGGTGATGCCGCCGCCGAAGCACCACGCCGATGGCCTGTTGTGTGGACCGCGCGTCGAACTCTTCTTCGATTGGGGGAGGGAAACAGTGAGCGTATCACCTTCAAAGTAGAGTCTCTTTGTGCTCTCACTAGCTGCTTTTCTCCTCACACCTGCTTCTGCTGCTGTTTACCAGGAGGGAGGGGGAGAGAAAGCAGGTGCTTTTTTGCAAATTACCTTGCTCGGGAGAGAGCCGTTTTATCTTCCAATGACGGTGGCTGATTCTGCTCGAAGGTTTGCTGTAACTCCCGTGCCGAGTAGTCGAATCTTCATTGTGAAAGTAGCTCCTCGGAAGGATAGAAACGTGATCAAGATTGAAGTTTCGGCCCTATCCGGTAAGTTGGAGCAGATCACTTCTTGCGACCAGTGGCGGAATCTCAAGCGAGCAATCCGTTGCATCTTATAATGCCAGAGAAGGTGATGTGATTCGCATTTCAGAGCTGGCCGGTTTTGGCGTCCGACCATTTGAGATCCCCGAGATTAAGGTCACAAGTGGAGCCGATCTTAATCTTATTTGCCCCCCTCGGTGCTGTTGTTGTGGACTGTTGAGCTGTTGCCCAAACTCCGGTGCCTGCATCGAATGTGGCCCGTATGGACTTTGTTGCCTCGGGTGAGGCTCATGAGGCTATCAACTTTTTCTCTGGTGGCCATACCGGCGGGGAAACACCCGTTCCCATCCCGAACACGGCAGTTAAGCCCGCCAGGGCCGATGATACTGCGCTGGAAACGGCGTGGGAAAGTAGGTCGCTGCCAGGGAGTGAAAAAAAGCCGCTGCTTCCATTGCAGCGGCTTTTTTATTTTCAAGTCGGAAATGTCGGGCGGGTTGTCGAGCCGGCGGGGTTCCTCTTTCGCTGATGGGAGAGCTGGCGCGGCTTGTGATCTACAAATGAAAGCGCCATAGATTTACACCGATTCCATTCGTGACAATCCATCCCCTCTCGGATACTGTCTCCTTCAACGCTTTCATGGCACTCTCTCTGAAGGACGGAAACAGGTCTGGATCGTGACGTGTCCTTCCCCATGACGATTTTCATTTGTACCCTCGGAGCGCCCACATCTTCGGGCAACAGGCATGCGGGAAGCGTGCGCTCGTGGGGTAAACCCAGTTGCAAATTACCCTAAATATCCTGTCGCCGTAGCAAGCGGTCGGCAGCGATAATCGGCGCTGCGATCCAGACCACCAGCAACGCCGTCATGAGAGCTATGAGCGCCCCGGACCCTCCAACGAAGCGAATGAGGGCCGCTCCGGCAACGCCAAAGATTTCCTCCCCGTCGAGAGCGATCAGGCTGGCAACACGGATCATATCCACCGGATTGCCAAACAGGGAGAGAAACACAAAGAGATTGGCCGTTCGCTCCTTGAGCAGGAACGTTCCCCCGATGACGAGCAGATCGTAGAAAATCACGAAGAAAAACCAGAGGAAGAGGGCTACCCCGATGGCTTTTGATTTCCTCTGGCAGAGCGTGGCCGTGAGTACCGCCAGACACAAGAAGACAAGCTCCAGCACAAGGGCCAGCCCGACGACGAGCGGGTAACGTTCAGCCCCCTCCCCGCTTGTCTTCAGAGCAATGACAAGGCCTGCTGACCCAAATCCCAGAAGCGTGGCCGCAACGAGCGAAAGAAATAACCCAAGGAGTTTCCCCACCAGGATTTCCGTCCGTGTGACCGGTTGGGAGAACAAAAGTTCACCGGCGCTCTTCTCGCTGGTGAAGCTGAGCGTACCCATCATCAGGGCGACCAGCGGAATGAGGTAGAGAACGAGATTGAGCACGCTGGCCGACGTTCGGCTGAACCCTTGAAATCCCACCATGCCTCCGGTCACCAGACCGAAATACGAAATGGCCAGGGCCAGCGCCCCGAAAGCCAGAGCGAAGATTCCCAGCCAGCGACTGCGAATCGTGACAACCAGCTCATGCCAGGCAATGGCGGCGATGATCGAACGATCCATCGGTCACCTCACACCGATCGTCTCTCATCAGATGGACGAGAGTTCCTTCACTTGTCGCCTCGCTCAGGGCGTGCCAGCACCTGAGCGAATGTCATCAGCTCACCTCCGAGGTCACGGAGAGCGGCCTCAGCGCTCGCTTTCTCCCGAAAAGCGGCGATGCCTCCGCTCATTGGCGTTTTGAATCGGGGCGAACGAAGGAAACACGCCTCCTCGGCCTTCACCCAGGTGCGCGATGAATAATCCATCACGAAGATCGCTCCCACGTTGACTGGCCTTTCCTTGAGATACAACGCCAGACACGCGAGGTCATCGAACGGTAACGGCTCGCCATCCTCGGTCACGATTTCTGCGGCATACTGCGTCTCGGAGATAGCCATTTTGCAATACGAACAGACATCCGCCGGAGTGAGGGGCACCGGAGCGAGTGTCGCTCGACCGCAGGCGGCCACAATGAGCAGCCCCACGGTCACTGTTGTCCGCATGAGTCGTTCGAGCGGATGGCCTCCCCGATGACTTGCATCAGGACCTCTGCTGTTCATGGATGTACCTCAAGTAAATCTCTTCGAGCGATGGCTCTTCAGTGGCAAAGTCTTCGATGATCGCGCCGGCCGTGCGAAGCGCCTCAAGAATCTCCCATCGCCGAGTCGGGAGCGATGTGATGAGCAGCTCCTCTCCCTCTAGTTGAGCGTCGCTGGCTCCTGCCTGACGTGCCACCTCCGCCCAGGCCGATTGTGACGGATGAAGTCGAATGCGCAGTCGGCTTCGGCGAGCCACTTCCTCCCGCAGCGCGGCAACCGATTCGACGGCGACCAAGCGGCCTCCAACAAGGATGCCAACACGATCGGCGACGGCCTCCACGTCCGCCAGCGCATGAGAGGAGAAAATGATCGTTTTCCCTCGGTCCTTCAACGCCGCCAGGAAGCGGCGGAAGTGAATCACCCCTTCAGGATCGAGGCTGACCGTCGGTTCGTCGAAGACGAGAATCGGCGTATCCGGCAAGCAGGCGACAGCCAACCCCAGGCGCTGCACCATACCCCCGGAGAATTCACCCACCGACTTGTCGGCGAACCCATCGAAGTCGAACTGGCTTTCGGCAAATAACTTTTCGATTCGGTCCGGGGAGAGTTTTCTCAACCGGCAGTAAAATTCGAGCACTTCCCGCGCCGTCAGATTTTCCGGAAAGGTGACACGTTGAGGAAGGTAGCTCATGAGGCGTCGCGCTGCTCGCCCCTCCGTTTGTAGATTGAGTCCTTGAACCCGAATCTCGCCGGATGTCGGCCTCACCAGTCCGACGAGGCATTTGAGCGTTGTTGTCTTGCCGCTGCCGTTCGGGCCGAGCAAAGCGAATGTTTCTCCCGATCGAACCTCGAGCGAGAGATCATCCACGGCGACGAAGTCGCCGAATCTCTTGGTCAGATGTTCAATCTCGATCATCGGCGTCGTCCAGCCGTCCAGACGATACCGGCCGTTGCAACCATCATGAGTGACAGCAAAGCCAAACCCGGATGTCGGGAAGCCCGCGGCGGGGCAAAGGGAGCCATCGGAGGCTCGCCCTTCATCAAGGGCGCCGGGTCCCGCTCGCCCGAACCGGGGAGGATGGGGAAGAGTTTTTCCGCCAGTGCCAGCGCCTGCGCCGCCGGACTGGAGAGGTAGAGCCGGAGCCGGGGATAGTTCCCCTCCAGATACTCGAAGACGTTTTGAATCTTGTGGGGAACATCGCCGATCCCGTCGCCATCGAGATCATAGCCTTCGTAATCGCTCCAGAAATTGCCTCGTCCCTCCGATGACCACCGTGTCGTTGTGCGACGGCCTACCAGTCGCAACGGGCTGAGGTTCTCAACGAAGGTATTCTCGACCAGAAGATTCGCCTCGACGCTGCTGAAGATCTGAAGCGCCACGTCATTTCCGGCGATGACATTGCGACGGAAGACGCTATGACGCAAGGCCTCCATGAAGATGCCCGTCGCATTGTCGAGGATGAAGTTTTCCTCGGCCCAGCACTCCTCGCAATCCTGAAAGAGAATCCCGTATGAGCTGAATCCACGATTGCGCCAGAAGACATTCCGCCGGAACCGAATTCTCCGGGAGTACATGATGGCAGCACCGGCGACGTTGTCGTGGAAGATATTCTCGTCAAACGTGTTGTCGTCCGAGTTCATGTAGTGAAGCCCATAGCGGAGATCGAAGATGCGGTTTCCGCGAATCGTGCTCTGCGAAGCGTATTGAAGATACATCCCATCGCGCATTTGAGTGATGACATTGTCGGCGATGAGGTTTCGCTTCGAGTTCCAGATGTGAATTCCGCTGCCTCGTTCCCCCAAACCCAGTTCGCCCCGACCGCGAATGGTGTTTCGCCGCACGGTGTTATCGTCCGCCTGGAACAGATAGATGCCGAATAAGACATCGCGAAGCTGGTTGTTTTCGATGAGATTGCCGCTGGATTTGACGAGGATTCCCGAATCTTCGTCAATGAGCTGACCGCCGCTGTGCTCGATGATGAGCCCGCGGAGTGCGCATCCCGGCGCCAGAACGGTGATGACGCTCCCGCGCCCGAGCCCGCGGATGATGGCGCGGCCACTACCTTCGAGAGTGAGGGGTTTATCGAGGACGAGGTTTCCCGTATAGAGTCCTGCTTCGATCCGAATGAGGTCACCTGCTGCGGCCTGCGCAACGGCAGCGGCCACCGACGTGATCGGCCCCTGCGGATTGACGACGAGCGTCTTGCCCTGAGCGTCAGTCACGCTCCAGCTCGCGCCGATCAGTATCAGTACTGGCGCGATGAATCGTGCTATCCCCCGCGATGGAAGAGTCTGAGAGTTCCTCATCCTCGATGGACCTCGCTAGGAACCCGACGCCGGTGACGTCGCCTGCGGCTGCTCCGTGCGTCCAGCCGAGAGCACAATGGCAAAAGCCAGAAGCAACCAGAAGGCGATCATGAAATAAGAGGCGGCGCCAGGGTAGCTGTAGACGGTGAAATTGGCGATTTGCTTGGAGCCGATGAGCGGCGGCATGAACGGTTGCACTTTCACCGGCGCGGTCGGATCGAGATTGTGGCCGTATTGATAGAGGCGATTGTAGAAACTCCAGAAGGAAAACAGCCCGAAGTACATGAAGAGCACGGCCGTGTCCACGAGATTCGACATCTTTCCGATGACGATGGTGCGGAGGGCGAGGATGAAGAAGATACCGATCATCAGCGGAATCCACTTGAACTCGCTGAAATCACTCTCGAGCAGCGGTCTCATACCGATATAGTGATTGAGCGTATTGATCTCCCGCAGATCATCCCGAGCCGTGGTCTTCCCGCCCTCCAGCGAATGACTGTAGATATAGAGATTGAGGCCGTCGGGAAACTGGTTGGAGTAGAACGCCATCCGCCACAGGGGAAAAGAGAAGGTGGGGAGGAGCAGCAACGCGGCCAGCAGAATGATGAGCCGACTCCTCAGCCGCAACGGAAGATCGAAAAAGAGATTGGCTTGAGCGAGTAACGTCTCCAGCCGATGTCCTCGCGGGCGGGGCAGAAGGTCAGTCGCAGCCATAGCTTGCGATTCGCTAGACATGAGAACCTCCTCCTCAGATGGATCATCACGACCGGGCCACGAGTTCCGAAACGATCGCATGGGCGAACTGCGCTGCCGCATGTGGGCCGCTGGCTGTGATGATCTTTCCATCAGCGGTGACATCCTGACCGGTATAGAGAGCACCGCCCTGGCTCAATTCCTTGAGCGATTCGTCGGTGGCGTACACCGTTGCCCGGCGGCCTCGCAGCAAGCCGGCGCGGGCCAGAACGGCACCGGAGAGACAGATCGCGCCGATCACTTTCTTGCGTTGCTCGGCTTCCCGCAGCAGGGCGTGGAGCTGACCGTCTGCCCAGAGATAGGTCGGTGAGCCCATTCCGCCGACCACAACAACGGCATCGTAGTCTCCCGCGTTCGCCTGGGAGATGAGCAGATCGGGTTCCGCCGTTCGCCCCAGCATTCCGTGAGCCGTGCCGAGTCGCTGGGCGGCAATTTTCACTTCAGCTCCTTCCTGCTCGAAAATCTCTTTCGGCGTATAGAGTTCCTCGTCGCGGAAATTTTCGGGACAGATGACCATGAGAATTTTCTTCCCGGTCAATTTCTTCTCCGTCATAGGTCCTCCTTCACCTCGAACCCATCGGCGAGAGGCCCCGTTCAAAGGCGGGCCTCTGCCGCAGGTCCGGCCATTTCCTCGATCGGCGAGGACGATGTCCGGTGGAGGCTCCGCCGCATTCCGCAGACGCCACGTTCATCCGCGGCGAAGCCCCCGATGGAACGTCACCCTCGGCGCTCATTTCGGTTTCACCAACAGGTATCCCTGCATCTCCTGATGGAGCGCCGAACAGAAGTTCGTGCAGTAGAACGGGAAGACACCGGGCTTGTTGGCGACGAATTCGATGGTTTTCGTTTCGCCGGGATCAACCACGACATTGATGTTGTACTCGTTCAATCCAAAGCCATGCAGCTCGTCGGTCGTCTGCTCGATATTGGTGAGGTGAATCGTCACGAGATCTCCTTGATTCACCTCGATCTTCCAGGGCTCAAAGCTGCTGCGGACGGCAACCATTTTCACCGTCACCCGATTGCCACTGCGCTCGATCTTGGCATCTTTGACATCCCAGATAGCGTGCGGATGCTTGTTCTCGTCTTTGGAGTAGACCTCGATCGGCTTGATCTTGTCGGCTTTGATAATCTGCGCGTAATGAGGTTCCGGCTCGGTGAAGGCGTCGTAGATGAGTTTCATCTTCTCGCCGGAGATGTCAATGAGTTGCGAGCTTTCGGGTTGAGACGGACCGACGCTCAGATGGCGACCGTGTGAGAGCTTATTGAGCGCTACGAGATACTTTCCGTCCGGGTTGACCGTGTCGCCTTCGGCAGCCGCCAGGTGACCGATATTGTAAGAGACGGGAATCTTGTCCACCACTTCCCAGGTCCCGAGCTTCCACTTGGCGATGGCGCTTTCCACAAAGAGGCTGGTGTAGGCATAGCCCTTATCATCGAATTGGGTGTGCAGCGGTCCCAATCCCACATTAACCTCGGCATCTTTGACGGCGTCGTAATTGAGCACGGGAATTCCATCTTCTTCACCGCTGAAGTTCCGGTTCTGAATGGCCGTGAGAATTTTCTCCATATTGAAGACGGTGGTGATGGATTGGAGCTTGCCGCTGCCGACGATGTACTTCCCGTCAGGACTCACATCAACCCCGTGGGGGCTTTTGGCGCAGGGGATGAGATAGACGATTCCCGGCGTCTCCTTCGGATCAATAACCTTCACGCCGCCGATCATCTTGTACTTGCCGTCCTTGATAGCCTGTTCGGCGGCTTTCCAGTTGACGGCGGCGATGTAGTCTCGATCCTTCTGGGTGGAGGTGACTTCGAGCTTGCCGATGGCGCGTTCGGTATTGTAGGAGGTCCAGAACGCCCAACCATAGCTTGGACCCTTTCCGGCATCGCCCAGGTCGTAATCGAACGGGGGCATGAGAATCTGCCAGCCGACGCTCATCTCGCCGGTTTTCGGATCAATGGCTATGCCTGCCACCACGCCCTTGTACTTGGTTGCATACTCCTCAACCGGCGCGTAACTCCCTTTGGGCACCGGGATCGAAAAGCGCGAAGCGGCCAGCACGTATTCGGTGTTCGGCGTGACAAATGACCCGCCGTGATAGCCGGAGATATTCGGGATCGGCCCCAGAATCTGCTTGACTTTGAAATCGCGCAGATCAATCCGGGCCAGGCGGTTGTTCGCGTTATCGTTCACGAAGAGCCAGCGCCCATCGTAGTCGCCGTTGGTTTCGCTGAGGGCCGGGTGGTGCACATCACCCCAGGTATACCCACCCAACATCTCTTTCGATTCTTTGTCGAAACCGTAGCCGGTAGAGGGATAAGGTGTGAACACCGGGATGGTGGCGATGTGTCGCATCGAAGGGATGCCGGCGACGAAGACGTTTCCCGAATGCCCGCCGGAATAGAAGAGATAGTATTCATCGGTGTCGCCCGGTGCGACGTAGGTCGCCACGGCCGCTTCCGCCACTTCACCGCGCTCGACCGTAGGTCTCCGGGCGCAACTGGAAAAAATGAGAGCGGCGAGAGCCACGGTGACACCCAGGCTCCCTAGAATCCACAGAAGTTCCGGTCGTTTCTTCATGGTCGTACCCTCCTTTAAGCAGAAGTGGTGCCAATGGCCTCCGATCCGACGCTCAGGAGTTGCCGGTCCCCTGGATGAGCGGACCGTCGGTCATCATATACTGCGTCGCTGTACCCTTTCTTCTGGGCGATCACTGATGGATGCTCCCCTCTAGTTCTTGCCCGCGGGACTGGCCGATTGTTCGAGCCTCTTTTGGTAGGCCAGTTTCAGCTTCTCGAGGGCTTCGCGTTTCTCGGCATCGGTCAATTGAATCTGAGTCGAGAGGACAACGGCCATGGTTCCCGTCGGATTCATGAGAAAATCTTCGAGCGTTTTGCCGAACCGACTCTGGACATCGGCATAGGCATTGGCCAGGTCAGGCCCGATCTTCGCGGCCGATTCGATGCCCAGCGTGCTGACATCATGGCAGATGAAGCACCCCTTCTTCACGAAGAATGCACCTTCACCGGTGAGCATCTGCCGTTCCCGCTCGATTTCTTCCGGCGTGGGCCGGTCCACGACGCCCGCGCCGGGAATATAGGCTGTCGGAAGAGTGGCGCGTTTCCAGCTCATGACGAGCATGGCCAGCGCCTGTGCTTCCCGACTGCCGAAATTGAAATTGGGCATGACGGTCTCGCTGACAATGGCCTTGGGGTTCTTGAAGTGGGCGACATGCCAGGCGAAGACCGACTTCACGCCGGAGATGCGCGAGTAATCGTATTGCTCGGGAGATTTGTCTCCGACAAAGGTCAGGTCCGGGCCGATCGTGCCACCCCGCCCGTTGATCTTATGGCAGGCCCGGCAGCCTTTCTGCTGGACGAGTTGCTTCGCGTAGTTGATGTAATCGGCCCCTTTGGTCTCGCGGTCATAGCGATGGCAAAGGTTACACTGAATCTGCATGAGCGCCTTGCGGTCGCTGATCAGATAGGTTTTGCCCAGATCGCTGGACAGCAGTGGCTCCTCCCAGTGCTCGATGAGCGTGGCATGGGCCGACCGCAGATCGGTCGCATAGCCCTGACCACCGTGACAGATAGTGCAGCCATATCGCGCCACCGGATGCTTCTCTAAAATCTCCTTCGGATGCGAGCGATACGGCTGAGGAACATTCTCCAGTCCCTTCCACTCGATCCCTTGATGGCAAGTGACACAGCGATCCACTCGATTCAATTCCTTCACCCAGATTTGCTGCACACCCCGGGGGAGTCGCTCGGCTCGTTCAGCCCCGAAGCGGCGCGCCACCAGATCGCGGAATTCGGATTGGTAGGTATGCCATTCGGGTCGCATCGCACCCCAGTAGAGCCCGACCGTCAGAACCAACATCACAGTCCCGAACCCATAGAGCCAGAGGCTATCCCGGTATGTTCCCTTCATCCGTCGCCTCCGTAAAAGTCGCCACCTGTGGCGCAAGGTTTCCAGCTTGCGCAAAAGTCGCAGACTGGAAAGTCTGCGCTACAAGCGCCTTGGAATCTCCGGCCAGACTTCCCATGGCCAGTAGAACTCCCAGTAAGGTCCGCGCATGAACGTCCCGATAATCGTCAGCGCAACAATAGCCACAACAATGAGGAGGAATACAATGTCCTGTCGCCGACGCTCCGGGCTGAACCAAACTCCAACGGCATTGACCGACGTTCGGTCGAGATAAGGCCACAGAGCGAGCCAGATGACGAGCGCGCCGGGGATGAGAATGCCTCCGAGCAAGGCGCCGTTGATGGTGATGCTTCCAATCGTGACCGTCGTATCTGTCACCAGCTCTTGCAGCCAGAGGAAGTACCAGGGCGCTTTCGCCGGATTCGGCGTCACACTGGGATTGGCCGGTTCTTCGAGCGGCGCCCGCACAACGATCGCCAGGAGCGAGCTAACGGTCAGCGTCCCCATCATGACCGCTGCCAGCCGCCGCGTCAGATGGGGCGAGGATGCAACGGTATATCGGTCCTCATCCACCAGCGCCGTCTCCACATGAACCGTGCGCCCCGAGGCGATGCCCAGCAGCGAATAGGTCTTGCTCCGAATGGGAGCGGCCTTCTCCGCCTTCTGCTGCCGCACGAGCGGTTCGACGCATGCCAGTCCTCCGTCTTTTCTCACC